>NZ_JBITDJ010000026.1:0-79160 GCF_044454085.1 Streptomyces sp. NPDC051569 | reverse complement strand
GCGGGGACAGGTAGATGCCCACCACGTCGCGGACCTTGGTCACGAACTGCGGGTCGGTCGACAGCTTCCAGGTCTCCACGATGTGGGGCTTGAGGCCGAACGCCCGCCAGATCCTCGAGACGGCCGACTGCGACATGCCCTGCGCCTCGGCCATCGAACGCGTCGACCAGTGCGAATCACCGGTCGGCGGTGTCTGGCCGAGCGTCCTGGCGACCAGGGCTTCGACCTGCTCGTCCGTGATCCTCCGCGGCGCCCCCGAGCGCGGCCGGTCCACCAGGCCCTCCAGCCGGTCCGCGGCGAACCGGGCCCGCCACTTGCGCACCGTCTCCCGCGAGACACCCAGGTCGTCCGCGACCCGCGCGTTCGACAGACCCTCCGCACACGCCAGCACGATCCTCGACCGCAGCACGAGCGCCTGCGACGCCGTCTGCTTGCGCAACCAGCCCCGCAGCAACCGGCGTTCGTGATCGGACAACTCCAGCGGCAACGGCTTCGGACCAGGCATCGCCCCACCCTATAACCGCAAGCGAACTACCGACTCAGGACACTAGAGAGTGTCCTCTTCCATTTCCACGCCCGAGGGCATCATCAACCCGCCGATCGACGAGCTGCTCGAGGCCACGGACTCGAAGTACAGCCTCGTGATCTACGCGGCCAAGCGCGCGCGTCAGATCAACGCGTACTACTCGCAGCTCGGTGAGGGCCTGCTCGAGTACGTCGGTCCGCTGGTGGACACCCACGTCCACGAGAAGCCGCTCTCGATCGCCCTGCGCGAGATCAACGCGGGTCTGCTGACCTCCGAGGCCATCGAGGGCCCGGCCCAGTAGGCGCACACGCTCTTCATCCAGGCCCGGCAGCGCGACTGCCGGGCCTGTGGTGTGTCATGGATGTGGTGCGGCACGGGTGTGGCGGGTCAGGGATGCGCCCGAGCACCGATACGGACCGGTCATGACGCGGACCGGTCATGACGCGGACGGTCAAGGACACGACGGTGGAAGGAGACGCGGTGGACAAGCCGAAGGTCGTTCTGGGGGTCGCGGGCGGGATCGCCGCGTACAAGGCGTGCGAGCTGCTGCGCCGGCTGACCGAGTCCGGCCATGACGTACAGGTCGTACCGACGGCTTCCGCGCTGCGCTTCGTGGGTGCCCCGACCTGGTCGGCGCTCTCCGGCCACCCCGTCTCCACCGAGGTCTGGTCCGACGTCCACGAGGTGCCGCACGTGCGGATCGGGCAGTCCGCCGATCTCGTCGTCGTCGCCCCCGCCACCGCCGACCTGCTCGCCAAGGCGGCCCACGGCCTCGCCGACGACCTGCTGACCAACACCCTTCTCACGGCCCGCTGCCCGGTCGTCCTCGCACCGGCCATGCACACGGAGATGTGGGAGCACCCGGCCACCCAGGAGAACGTCGCGACGCTGCGCCGCCGTGGAGCCGTCGTCATCGAACCCGCCGTCGGCAGGCTCACCGGTGCCGACACCGGCAAGGGCCGGCTGCCGGACCCCGGGGAGATCTTCGAGGTCTGCCGCCGGGTGCTGGCGCGCGGTGTCTCCGCACCCGACCTGGCCGGACGCCACGTCGTGATCAGTGCCGGCGGGACGCGCGAGCCGCTCGACCCCGTCCGCTACCTGGGCAACCGCTCCTCGGGCAAGCAGGGTTACGCCCTGGCCCGCACGGCGGCCGCGCGGGGGGCCAGGGTCACGCTCGTCGAGGCCAACACGGGGTTCACCGACCCCGCCGGTGTGGACGTGGTCCATGTCGGGACGGCCGTACAGCTGCGGGAAGCCGTGCTGAAAGCCGCCGCGGACGCCGACGCCGTGGTCATGGCGGCGGCCGTCGCCGACTTCCGGCCCGCGACCTACGCCGAAGGCAAGATCAAGAAGAAGGACGGCGAAGAGGCCCCGACCGTCGTTCTGGTCCGCAACCCGGACATCCTCGCCGAGATCTCCGCCGGGCGGGCGCACCCGGACCAGGTCGTCGTCGGCTTCGCCGCCGAGACGGACGACGTCCTCGCCAACGGCCGGCTGAAGCTGCGGCGCAAGGGCTGTGACCTGCTGGTCGTCAATGAGGTCGGGGAACGCAAGACATTCGGCGCGGAGGAGAACGAGGCCGTCGTGCTCGCCGCGGACGGCGCCGAGACGCCGGTGCCGTACGGCCCCAAGGAAGCACTCGCGGACACCGTCTGGGATCTGGTGGTGCCCAGGCTCGGCGAGCGGACCGCACGGACGCGGGGCGACGGCTGACCCGCCGCACCCCCTCGGGTGACGACTCTGTTGCGCCCTTCTTGCCCCGACATTGCGCCCTTCTTGCCCCGACCTGGCAGAATCGACACGCCGGGTGGCCAAAAACCGGTGAAAACAGGCGTAGCGCCCTCCGACCGAGGGTGAATGTCGTACCGCACCACGCACTGCCACGCGCCACGGGGATCCCGCAGATCGGGGTACTTCACCCGGTGAGCGCGTGCGACCGATAAAGTGGTCGTGGATCGTCGCGGGGCTGCAGCCCCCCGCCGGTCCGCCAACGATCAGCCAGCAGCCGCTGCAACCTCAGGGAGCGATGTGTCCCGCCGTCTCTTCACCTCGGAGTCCGTGACCGAAGGTCACCCCGACAAGATCGCTGACCAGATCAGCGACACCATTCTTGACGCGCTTCTTCGGGACGACCCGTCCTCCCGGGTCGCCGTGGAAACCTTGATCACCACCGGCCTGGTCCATGTGGCCGGCGAGGTGACCACCAAGGCGTACGCCCCGATCGCCCAGCTCGTGCGCAACAAGATCCTTGAGATCGGCTACGACTCCTCGAAGAAGGGCTTCGACGGCGCTTCCTGTGGCGTCTCGGTGTCCATCGGCGCGCAGTCGCCCGACATCGCGCAGGGCGTCGACACGGCCTACGAGCAGCGCGTCGAGGGCGACGAGGACGAGCTGGACAAGCAGGGTGCGGGCGACCAGGGCCTGATGTTCGGCTACGCCTGCGACGAGACGCCCGAGCTGATGCCGCTCCCGATCCACGTGGCGCACCGGCTCTCCCGCCGGCTCTCCGAGGTCCGCAAGAACGGCACCATCCCGTACCTGCGCCCCGACGGCAAGACCCAGGTCACCATCGAGTACGACGGCGACAAGGCCGTCCGCCTGGACACCGTCGTCGTCTCCTCGCAGCACGCGTCCGACATCGACCTGGACTCGCTGCTCGCCCCCGACATCCGCGAGTTCGTCGTCGAGCACGTCCTCAACGGACTGATCGAGGACGGCATCAAGCTGGACACCGAGGGCTACCGCCTGCTGGTCAACCCGACCGGCCGCTTCGAGATCGGCGGCCCGATGGGCGACGCCGGCCTGACCGGCCGCAAGATCATCATCGACACCTACGGCGGCATGGCCCGCCACGGCGGCGGCGCCTTCTCGGGCAAGGACCCGTCCAAGGTCGACCGCTCCGCCGCGTACGCCATGCGCTGGGTCGCGAAGAACGTCGTGGCCGCCGGTCTGGCCGCGCGCTGCGAGGTCCAGGTCGCCTACGCGATCGGCAAGGCCGAGCCGGTCGGTCTCTTCGTCGAGACCTTCGGCACCGCCAAGGTCGACACGGACAAGATCGAGCAGGCCATCGCCGAGGTCTTCGACCTCCGCCCGGCCGCGATCATCCGCGACCTCGACCTGCTCCGCCCGATCTACGCCCAGACGGCGGCGTACGGCCACTTCGGCCGCGAGCTCCCGGACTTCACCTGGGAGCGCACGGACCGCGTGGAGGCCCTGCGCAAGGCCGCGGGCGTCTGAGTCACCCCGCCCCGTTCACGACGACGGCCCCGGACACCTTGGGTGTCCGGGGCCGTCCCGTGTCCGGCGGCGTGCGGGCGGCCGGAAGCCGGAGGTACCGGGGGTTGGTGGAGGTGCTGGAGGTGCTGGAGGTTGCCTGGGGGGCCTGGAGTGTCGGTGCCGTCTGGTAGGTATGAAGCTGTGAGCAGCGACGACAAGCAGCCCGAAGGTCCCGCCGGTGGTGGCGGGCCTGAGCAGCTCGCGCTCATTCGGGAGAGCGTGCGGGAGGCCAAGGTGCCGCGGGCGAAGCCGCGGACCTGGCGGGGGGCCGCGCTGGCCGGGGAGCTGCCGGTCGCGCGGGTGGTGGTGAACAAGGGGGTGCTGCATCTTGACCAGTTCTTCGACTACGCCGTGCCGGAGGAGCTGGACGCGGCGGCGCGGCCCGGCGTGCGGGTGCGGGTGCGCTTCGGGGCCGGGGCGCATCAGGTGCGGGGCGGCCGGCGTGAGGGCGGCCGGCTGATCGACGGGTTCGTCGTGGAGCGGCGGGCCGAGTCCGACTACGCCGGGCCGCTCGCCGCGCTCGCCGACGTGGTCTCGCCGGAGCCGGTGCTCAGCTCCGAGCTGCTCGGGCTCGCGCGTGCCGTCGCCGACCGCTACGCCGGCAGCCTCGCGGACGTCCTGCAGCTCGCGGTGCCGCCGAGGAACGCGCGCGCCGAGTCGAAGCCCTCCCCGGAGCCGCTGGCTCCACCGGCCGCTCCGGAGGCGGGGACCTGGGAGCGTTACGCGAAGGGGGCGGCGTTCCTCGGCGCGCTCGCCGGGGGCGGGGCGCCGCGCGCCGTATGGACCGCGCTGCCGGGGCCGCACTGGGCGGACGAGCTGGCACGGGCGGTGGCGGCCACGCTGGCCTCCGGGCGCGGCGCGCTCGTCGTCGTACCGGACGGGCGGGTCGCGGCGCGGGTCGACGCGGCCCTCACGGCGCTGCTGGGTGAGGGGCGGCACGCCCTGCTGACGGCGGAGGCCGGTCCCGAGAAGCGGTACCGCGAGTGGCTCGCCGTCCGGCGCGGCTCGGTGCGGGCCGTCGTCGGGACCCGCGCCGCCATGTTCGCGCCGGTCCAGGATCTCGGCCTGGTGGCCATCTGGGACGACGGGGACGGCAGCCACAGCGAGCAGCACGCACCTCAGCCGCACGCCCGGGAGGTGCTGCTGCTGCGTGCCGCGCACGACAAATGCGCCTTCCTGCTCGGCAGTACGGGATGCACCGTGGAAGCGGCCCAGCTGGTCGAGACGGGCTGGGCACTGCCGTTGGCGGCCGACCGTGAGCGGGTCCGTACGGCCGCGCCGCTGGTACGCACCGTGGGCGACGGCGAGCTGGCGCGCGACGAGGCGGCGCGCGCGGCCAGGCTGCCCAGCCTCGCCTGGCAGGCCGTCAGGGACGGACTGAAGAGCGGCCCGGTCCTGGTGCAGGTGCCCCGGCGCGGTTATGTGCCCCGGCTGGCCTGCGAACGGTGCCGTACGCCCGCCCGGTGCCGGCAGTGCGCGGGACCGCTGGAAGCCCCGCAGGAGCGGCAGCTGCACTGCGGATGGTGCGGCCGGGACGAGCCGGACTGGCGCTGCGTGGAGTGCGGGAGCACCCGGCTGCGCGCACGGGTCGTCGGGGCGCGGCGGACGGCGGAGGAGCTGGGCCGGGCGTTCCCGGCGGTCCCGGTCCGTACGTCGGGACGGGACCATGTGCTCGATTCCGTACCGGGCCGCCCCGCGCTCGTCGTGAGCACGCCGGGCGCCGAGCCGGTGGCGGAGGGCGGGTACGCGGCCGCGCTGCTCCTCGACGGCTGGGCGATGCTCGGCCGGCCCGATCTGCGGGCGGGGGAGGAGGCGCTGCGGCGCTGGATGCAGGCCGCCGCCCTGGTGCGCGGGCAGAGCGAGGGCGGCACGGTCGTCGTGGTCGCGGAGCCGACGCTGCGGCCGGTGCAGGCGCTGGTGCGCTGGGACCCGGTGGGACACGCGCAGCGCGAGCTGGCGGACCGGGCCGAGCTGGGATTTCCGCCGGTGTCCCGGATGGCGGCGGTCACGGGCCGCGCGGATGCGCTGAGCGGCTTCCTGTCGGCTGCCGGGCTGCCGGCGGACGCGGAGGTGCTGGGGCCCGTGCCTCTGCCGCTGACGGATCCGGCGAGACCGCGCAGGCCGGGCGATGCCCCGCCGGGGGAGCACTGGGAGCGTGTTCTGCTGCGCGTGCCGCCGGGTAGCGGCGCGGCGCTCGCCGGGGCGCTGAAGAGGGCTCAAGCCGGTCGGCTGGCCCGGGGTGGCGGCGACCCGGTCCGGATCAGGATCGATCCGCCGGACATCGGCTGACCCGCTGCTGGGGCGTTCGAGGTTTCGCGGGGTCGAGGTGACGTCAGGCGAGGCCGGGAGCCAGGGGGCGGGAGCCAGGAGCCAGGGGGCGGAAGACCGGAGAGGCGGGGGCGGCGTGCGGCCGCCGGTCGCCCCGGCCGTGCTCGGATCTCGCTGTGCGAACCTCGGGGCCGTGCGGGCGTGTGCCGCTGTGAGCGGCGCCGGGCCCGTCGGCCCGGGGCTGTCGGCCGGGGTTGTCGGCCGGGGATGTGTCGCCGTATGGACCATCTCATCCTGCCGGCGCCCACGCCGTACGGACCCGTCCTGACGAGCCGTACGGCGCGGGCCGCGTGAGCGGTCAGCCGCCGCGCGGGCCCGGGAAGGCACCCGGGCGGGTTTCCTCGCGCAGCGCGTGGGCACCTGCTGTCGGCTGCGGGGGCATCGAGCGGGCGGCGGGGACCGCGGGCAGGCCGGCCGGCAGGGGTGAGCGGGGCGCGGGGGTGGTGCCGGCGCCGTCCCCCGGGCGGTTCGCCGCGACCGCCGTGACCGCGGCGGGCTGCTGGGGGGCCCGCCGGGCACCGTAACGCCGGTGCACCGCCTGCTTGGTGACTCCCAGCGCCGAACCCACCGCGTCCCACGAGAACCCGAGCGAGCGGTCGAAGTCCACTGCCGCGGTCACCAGGGTCTCTACGCTGTCTCTGAGTTCCTGTGCGAGACGGACGGTCGGAGCGGGGGCCCTGCCGTAGACGACGAAGCCCGTGGACGGGCCTGAGCGGCGCGGGCGGTACACATTGCCCAGCTGGGCGGTGAGGGTGCGCAGCGCGTCGACCTGCCGCCGGACCCGCTCGATGTCCCGCACCAACAGGTGCAGGCTTGCCCGGGCTTGTGCGTCGTGGGTTGCGTGGTCGGCCATGAAAAGCCTCTCGAACCGGTGTGGAAAAGGATCCGGGCCGCACCGGTGCGGCCCGCGTGGTCAATCTCTCTTGACAACGCGCCACCGGCCGTTGTGGTCACGCTACGGGGCGTATCCGTATTACGGAGGGTCGCGCGGGCCGTCGTACGCCCCCTGCGGTGCGGCCCCATAGACTGGTGCGCCGTTTGACGACGGCACGTGACGGCCTGGCACAGGTACCCGTGCCAGTAGTGCCCGTGCCGGTGGTTTCCGGGCTGCCCGCGATTCCGGCGGCCCGGGCCGCCGGCCCAGCCAGACACCAGCCCAGCCCGCCCCGCCAGCCCAGTCCGACCAGTTCGAGAGGCAGTCAGCCACCGATGAAGCTCGTCTTCGCCGGCACCCCCGAGGTCGCCGTACCCGCCCTGGACGCACTCATCGCCTCCGACCGGCATGAGGTCGCCGCTGTCGTGACCCGGCCCGACGCCCCGGCCGGACGCGGCCGCAGGCTCGTCGCCAGCCCGGTCGCCCAGCGCGCGGAGGAGGCCGGTATCGAGATCCTCAGGCCGGCCAGGCCGCGCGACGAGGACTTCCTGGCCCGGCTGCGTGAGATCGCGCCGGACTGCTGCCCGGTCGTCGCGTACGGCGCGCTGCTGCCCCGGGTCGCGCTCGACGTGCCGGCCCATGGCTGGGTGAATCTGCACTTCTCGCTGCTGCCCGCCTGGCGCGGTGCCGCACCCGTGCAGCACGCGGTCATGGCCGGTGACGAGATGACCGGCGCGGCCACCTTCCGGATCGAGGAGGGGCTGGACACCGGTCCGGTGTACGGCGTGATCACCGAGCACGTACGCCCCACCGACACCAGCGGAGACCTGCTGACGCGGCTCGCCTTCGCGGGCGCGGGACTGCTCTCGGCGACCATGGACGGCATCGAGGACGGTACGCTCAAGCCCGTACCGCAGCCCGCCGACGGCGTCTCGCTCGCTCCCAAGATCTCCGTCGAGAACGCGCAGGTGGAGTGGACCGCCCCGGCGCTGCGCGTCGACCGTGTCGTCCGCGCCTGCACCCCGGCGCCCGGTGCCTGGACCGTCTTCCGCGCCGAGCGGCTCAAACTGGTCCAGCTGGCACTGGAGCCCGGCCGTGGCGAGCTGGCGCCCGGCGAGCTGGCCGTCGGCAAGAACAACGTGTACGTGGGCACCGGTTCGCACGACGTCGAGCTGCTCTGGGTGCAGCCGCAGGGCAAGAAGCCGATGCGCGCCGCCGACTGGGCGCGCGGGGTGCGGATCGCCCCGGGCGAGAGGCTCGGCGCGGCGGACGTAGGCTGAGGGGGATCGACTCTTCTCACCGCGGAGCACCTTTGAACGAGCAGGCCACCGGCCGTCCCGCCAAGCAGTACCGCCGCCCCAAGAAGGATCCCGTGCGGATCCTCGCCTTCGAGGCGCTCAGGGCCGTCGACGAACGGGACGCGTACGCGAACCTCGTCCTGCCGCCGCTGCTGAAGAAGGCACGCGAGAAGAGCGACTTCGAGGCACGGGACGCGGCGCTCGCCACCGAACTGGTGTACGGGACGCTGCGCCGTCAGGGCACGTACGACGCGATCATCTCGGCGTGCATCGACCGGCCGCTGCGCGAGGTCGACCCGCCGGTGCTCGACGTCCTCGCGCTCGGCGCGCACCAACTGCTCGGGACCCGGATCCCCACCCACGCGGCGGTCTCGGCGAGTGTGGAGCTGGCACGGGTGGTGCTCGGCGACGGGCGGGCCAAGTTCGTCAACGCCGTGCTGCGGAAGATCTCGAAGGACGATCTCGACACCTGGCTGGAACGGGTCGCCCCGCCGTACGACGACGACGCCGAGGAGCATCTCGCGATCGTCCACTCGCACCCCCGCTGGGTGGTCTCCGCGCTCTGGGACTCGCTGGGCGGCGGCCGCGCCGGCATCGAGGACCTCCTCGACGCCGACAACGAACGGCCCGAGGTCACGCTGGTCGCCCGGCCCGGCCGATCCACCACCGACGAGCTGCTGGACGCCGTCGGCGAGGACTCCGCGCTGCCCGGACGCTGGTCGCCCTACGCCGTACGGCTCGCCGAGGGCGGCGAACCGGGCGCGCTCGACGCCGTACGCGACGGGCGGGCCGGTGTGCAGGACGAGGGCAGCCAGCTCGTCGCGATCGCCCTCGCCAACGCCCCGCTGGACGGCGCCGACGCGCGCTGGCTCGACGGCTGCGCCGGCCCCGGCGGGAAGGCGGCCCTGATGGCGGCGCTGGCCGCCGGACGCGGCGCCTTCCTGCTGGCCGCCGAGAAGCAGCCTCACCGCGCCCGGCTCGTCGAACGCGCGCTCGCCGGGAACCCCGGCCCCTACCAGGTGATCACGGCGGACGGCACCCGCCCGCCGTGGGTGCCCGGCTCCTTCGACCGGGTGCTCGTCGACGTGCCCTGCTCGGGCCTCGGCGCGCTGCGCCGTCGGCCGGAGTCGCGCTGGCGGCGCCGCCCGCAGGACCTGGAGGGCTTCGCACCGCTCCAGCGCGGACTGCTGCGCGAGGCGTTCAACGCGGTACGGGTCGGCGGTGTCGTGGGATACGCGACGTGCTCCCCGCACCTCGCCGAGACGCGCGTGGTCGTCGAGGACGTCCTCAAGGGGCGCGGCGGCGCGGCCGTCGAGGCCGAATGGATCGACGCGCGGCCGCTGATGCCCGGCGTACCGGCGCTCGGTGACGGCCCGGACGTCCAGCTGTGGCCGCACCTGCACGGCACGGACGCCATGTACCTGGCGCTGCTGCGCCGTACGGCCTGACGGCCGGGGACCCGGACGACCGCGGGAAGGGGCGGATTGCGCGGACTGTGCCGGTACCGCCCGGCGGCCGTCCCGCGCCCGTCGGGTACGGGCCTTACCCGACGGTCGGGAAGCGGTGCGGAGCATGGCAGGCTTGGCACCATGGCCCAGATCAACCCGAGCATCCTGTCCGCCGACTTCTCCCGACTCGCCGAGGAGGCGAAGGCCGTCGAAGGCGCCGACTGGCTGCACGTCGACGTCATGGACAACCACTTCGTGCCCAATCTGACCCTGGGCGTGCCCGTGGTCGAAGCGCTGAGCCGGGCGACGGACATCCCCCTCGACTGTCATCTGATGATCGAGGAACCCGACCGCTGGGCACCGCAGTTCGTCGAGGCGGGCGCCGGGTCGGTGACCTTCCACGCGGAGGCCGCCGCCGCCCCCGTACGGCTGGCGCGGGAGATCCGGGCCAAGGGCGCGCGGGCGTCCATGGCGCTGAAGCCCGCCACACCGGTCGAACCGTACGAGGACCTGCTCCCCGAGCTCGACATGCTGCTGATCATGACGGTCGAGCCGGGCTTCGGCGGCCAGGCGTTCCTGGACATCATGCTGCCCAAGATCCGCCGCACCCGGGAGCTGATCTCCAAGCACGGGCTGGAGCTGTGGCTCCAGGTCGACGGCGGGGTCTCGGCCACCACCATCGAGCGGTGCGCGGAGGCCGGCGCCGATGTCTTCGTGGCCGGTTCCGCCGTGTACGGGACGGACGATCCGGCCGCCGCGGTCCGGATGCTCCGCAACCAGGCGACGGAGGCCACGGCCACCGCTTCCTGGGCGTGCGGCCACTGAGCCACCGGAACGTGAACGGCGCCCATCAGGGCTGATCAAGGGCCGCTGCATCTGACAGGATGAACAGCGAATCCCGAGTGTGCACAGCAGTGAGGAGATCGCGGTGTCTGGTATGTCGGCGGGTCGGCCGGCCCTGCGGATGGGACCCGCGGAGCTGGTGCAGGCGGCGGCCATGGCCCGCCGCTTCTACCTGGAGGGCAAGTCCAAGATCCAGATCGCCGAGGAGTTCGGCGTCAGCCGGTTCAAGGTGGCCCGGGTCCTGGAGACGGCCCTGGAACGCGACCTCGTGAGGATCGAGATCCGCGTCCCCGCCGAACTGGACGCGGAGCGCTCCGACGCGCTGCGCGCCCGCTACGGCCTGCGGCACGCGGTGGTCGTCGAGTCGCCCGCCGAGGGCGCCGACGAGTCGCCCGACCCGGAGAACCTCGGCGAGGTCGCCGCCGATCTGCTCGGCGAGCTGGTGGTCGAGGGCGACGTGCTCGGCCTGGCCTGGGGCCGGTCGACCATCCATATGGCGGCCGCGCTCGACGCGCTGCCGCCCTGCACGGTCGTCCAGCTCACCGGGGTGTACGACGCGGGCACCGCCGAGCGCGGCTCGGTCGAGGCCGTACGGCGTGCCGCCCAGGTGTCCGGGGGCGAGGCGCATCCCATCTACGCGCCGATGCTGCTGCCCGACCCGGCGACCGCCGCCGCGCTGCGCGGCCAGACCGGGATCGCGCGCGCCTTCGACTACTTCGACAAGGTCACGGTCGCGGCCGTCTCCATCGGCTCCTGGGAGGCGGGGATCTCCACGGTGCACGACATGCTCACCGACGAGGAGCGTTCCCACTACGCCTCGCTGGGTGTCGCCGCCGAGATGTCCGCGCACCTCTTCGACGCCGATGGCCGCCGGGTCGGCCGTGATCTGGGCGAGCGGTGCATCACGGTCGAGGCCGACCGGCTGCGCCGTATCCCGGAGGTCGTGGCGATCGCGGGCGGGCTGCGCAAGGCCGAGGCGATCGGCGCCGTACTCCGCTCGGGTCTGGTCACCAGCCTGGTCACCGACACCGCGGCGGCGGACTTCCTGCTGACGGAATTCAGCCCCGGCCCCCGCCCGGCCCTGGAACGCGCCGACCCGGACAGCGACTGACCGGCCGGGCTGCCAGGGGCCGGGCCCCCGGCCGTCCCGGCCCGGCTGCCGGTCAGCCGAAGTACTGCGCCCCGTTGATGTCGATGACGGTGCCGTTGACGTAAGCGGCCCCGGGCGACGCGAGCCACACGGCGGCATCGGCGACATCCTCCGGCGTCCCCGCGCGGCCCGCCGGGATCGCCGCGATGGTCTGCGCCTTCGACTCGGCCGTGGTGAACGTGTCGTGGAACGGGGTCGCTTCGATGAACCCCGGAGCCAGGGCGTTCACCGTCGTTCCTTCCCCGGCGAGTTCCTTCGCCAGGCCCCGGGTGAAGCCGAACACCGCGGCCTTCGCGGTCGCGTACGCCGTCGCCCCGGCATGACCGCCACTGCGTCCCGCGAGCGACGCCACGTTGATCACGCGGCCCCCGCTCGTGTCCAGCACGGGCAGCAGGTGGTGCGTGACGAGGAACAGGCTGTCGAGATTGACGGCCATGACGTCTTTCCAGAGGCGGTAGTCCATCTCCTTGACGGACGAGCGCCGGACGAGCCCGCCCACGTTGTTGACCAGGATGTTCAGCCGGCCGAACTCCTTCCCGATCACCTCGGCGGCCGTGATCACGTCCGGTTCCGACGTCGCGTCGAGCTGGACCGCCAGCGGGGGCTTCCCGGTCAGTGACCGCACCGACTCGACGAACGCGGGCTCCGGAGCGTGGGTCCGGTAGGTCACCGCGATCTCGGCTCCGGCCGACGCCAGCGCCAGGGCTATCGCCTTCCCGATACCGACGCCCCCACCGGTGATGAGAGCTGTCCTGCCTGAGAGTGCGCCTGTCATGCGGTGGTACTTCCTTCGGTTCGGTTGGCTTGTCCGTGGCTCTGGGCAGAAGGTACAAGGTGATACCCGGGCCCTTGGCGGAAGCCACAGAGCACGGGCACGGGTTCGCCAGGAGCCGGTGGCATCGGCGACAATGACGTAGGAGCCGCAGCCCGGAACGCCGATGCGGTCCGACGCTGACTCCCCACCCGCCCTTCCGCACAACAGCAGGTGAGAGAGTCAGTATGCGTTTCCTCAATGACATCCAGCCGCCGTACGACTTGACCTACGACGACGTGTTCATGGTGCCGAGCCGGTCGGCCGTCGGTTCCCGGCAGGCCGTGGATCTCTCCGCCCCGGACGGTACGGGGACCACCATCCCGCTCGTCGTCGCGAACATGACCGCGATCGCGGGCCGCCGGATGGCCGAGACCGTCGCCCGGCGCGGCGGCCTCGTCGTGATCCCCCAGGACATCCCGATCGAGGTCGTCACCGACGTCGTCTCCTGGGTGAAGACGCGCCACCTCGTACTCGACACCCCGATCGTGCTCGCCCCCACCCAGACCGTCGGCGACGCGCTGTCGCTGCTGCCCAAGCGGGCCCACGGCGCGGGTGTCGTGGTGGACGCCGAGAAGCGGCCCGTCGGCATCGTCACGGACCACGACCTCTCCGGCGTCGACCGTTTCACGCAGCTCTCCGAGGTCATGTCGAAGGACCTGCTGCTGATCTCCGCGGACATGAACCCGGGCGAGGCGTTCGACACACTCGACACCGCCCACCGCAAGCTCGCCCCGGCCATCGACGCCGAGGGCAGGCTGGCCGGCATCCTCACCCGCAAGGGCGCGCTGCGCGCCACGCTCTACACGCCCGCCACCGACGCCGAGGGCAAGCTGCGCATCGCCGCCGCCGTCGGCATCAACGGCGATGTCGCGGGCAAGGCCAAGCAGCTTCTCGACGCGGGGGTGGACACGCTCGTCGTCGACACGGCACACGGCCACCAGGAGTCGATGATCGCCGCGGTCAGGGCGGTCCGCGCGCTCGACCCCCGGGTGCCGATCGTCGCGGGCAACGTCGTCTCCGCCGAGGGCGTACGCGATCTGATCGAGGCCGGCGCGGACATCGTCAAGGTCGGGGTCGGCCCCGGCGCCATGTGCACCACCCGCATGATGACCGGCGTGGGCCGGCCGCAGTTCTCCGCCGTCCTGGAGTGCGCCGCCGAGGCGAAGAAGCACGGCAAGCACGTCTGGGCCGACGGCGGGGTGCGCCACCCGCGCGATGTGGCCATGGCCCTCGCGGCCGGTGCCTCCAACGTCATGATCGGTTCCTGGTTCGCCGGTACGTACGAGTCCCCGGGCGACCTCCAGCAGTCCGCCGACGGCCGGATCTACAAGGAGTCCTTCGGCATGGCCTCCGCCCGCGCCGTACGCAACCGTACGAGCGAGGAGTCGGCCTACGACCGGGCCCGCAAGGGGCTGTTCGAGGAGGGCATCTCCACCTCGCGGATGTTCCTGGACCCGGCCCGCCCCGGCGTCGAGGACCTGATCGACTCGATCATCGCGGGCGTGCGCTCCTCCTGCACCTACGCGGGGGCGAACTCCCTGGAGGAGTTCGAGCGGAAGGCCATCGTCGGCGTCCAGAGCGCCGCCGGATACGCCGAGGGCAAGCCGCTGCACGCCAGCTGGAGCTAGGCCGTGTCGGGGGCGTCCCGCCTGCCCCGCGACGCCCGGCACGCACACTCGCCGTGTTGTCGGAATCACCCGAGTACGTCCAGTACGAGGGTGATTCACCGCCTTGCGACGCACGCACCGGACGCCGCGCGGCCCGCCCCGCGGGCGGAGGGCGCTACTTCCCCACCACGGACCGGCAGCCGGTCGGGGGCCGCCTGACGCCGCCACACCGCCTGTACCCGCTTGCCCTCCGGCAGTGGGCTGATCTCGACATGCCCGGCGAGCCGCAGCACCATGTGCCAGCCGAACCCGCCGCCGCCGGCGAAGTCCGGCTGACGTGCGACCGGCAGCCGCGGGCTGGAGTCGTCCATCTTCACCGTCAGGGTCCCGTTCTCCTCGGTGAGATGGAGCCGCCACCACCCGGAGGTGTGCCGGATGGCGTTCGTGACCAGCTCCGAGACGACCAGCAGCACGGCGTCCAGGTCGGCCCAGGGGCAGTGCTGCTGCAGGAAATCGGCGGCGGCGCCGCGGGCCGCCGCACTGTCCCGGTGCGGCGAGTCCACGACCACCACCTGTGGCTCGGTACTCATCACCGGCTCGCTTACCCCGTTATCGGACTTCCACCGGCGGAGATCGTGGGGTGCCGCCGGGCAGCCCCGCGTGCCTCACAGGCCGGGCGAGCTCGTGTTCTACTTCGGGTGACGGTCACCGCCGCCCCCGCCCCACGCCGCCCCCGGCCGGCCCCCGCAGAGAAGTGAACCACCAGCAGTGCGACTCAACGATCTCGACGAACGCATCGTCCACGCCCTCGCCGAGGACGCCCGCCGGTCCTATGCCGACATCGGCTCGCTCGTGGGCCTGTCGGCGCCCGCCGTGAAACGCCGCGTCGACCGGCTGCGCGCCGGCGGAGCGATCACCGGATTCACGGTACGGGTGGACCCGGCGGCGCTCGGCTGGGAGACCGAGGGGTTCATCGAGATCTACTGCAGCCGCAACACCTCGCCCGACGCCATCCACCGGGGCCTGGAGCGCTATCCGGAGATCGTGTCGGCCTCCACCGTCACCGGTGACGCGGACGCGATCGTCCAGGTCTTCGCCGCCGACATGCGTCACTTCGAGCAGGTGCTGGAACGCATCGCGGGCGAGCCGTACGTGGAGCGTACGAAGTCGGTGCTGGTGCTCTCCCCCCTGCTCAGGCGGTACTCCTCGGGCTCGCCCGAATAACGTCCGCATAACGTCCTGACCAGGCAGGACGCCGCTGCGCAACGAATCGCCGCCGGACCGGCTCACGGCGCAACAGATCGATGGTGCCCGCGCAACGGTCGCGTCTTGTCCGGTCCGCCGGGCGGCCCGTACCGTCGTAACGTCCCCCTGGACACCCCCCTTCGCACCGCCCGAGGTCAGCCATGCCGCCGTTGCGCACCGCACTGCTCCAGAGCTCCGGCCGACCCGGTTCGGTCGCCGACAGCCTCGCGGTGCTCGACGAGGCGGCGGCCCGTGCCTCGGCCGCCGGAGCCGGGCTGCTGGTCTGTCCCGAGATGTTCCTGACCGGGTACGCCATCGGCGACGACGTGCCCCGGCTGGCCGAGCCCGCCGGAGGACCTGCCGCGCGGTCCGTCGCCGGGATCGCCGCGCGCCACGGGCTGGCGGTGCTGTACGGCTACCCCGAGCGTGACGGCGAGCTGATCTACAACGCCGCGCAGCTCATCGGTCCCGGCGGCGCGCGGCTCGCGAACTACCGCAAGACCCATCTGTTCGGCCCCTTCGAGACCGCGTGGTTCACGCCGGGGGAGCGGACGGTCGTCCAGGCCGACCTCGCCGGGCTGCGCCTCGGCATCATGATCTGCTACGACGTCGAATTCCCGGAGAACGTCCGGGCCCACGCGCTCGCCGGTACCGACCTGCTGCTGGTGCCCACCGCGCTCATGCGACCGTTCGAGTTCGTTCCCGAGTCCGTCGTGCCGGTCCGGGCCTTCGAGAACCAGATGTACGTCGCGTACGCGAACCGGACCGGCCGGGAGGGCGCGTTCGAGTTCGCCGGACTCAGCTGTCTCGCCGGCCCCGACGGCGCCACCCGGGTGCGCGCCGGACGCGGTGCGGAGCTGGTCATCGGCGATGTCGATCCCGTCTTCCTCGGCGAGTCCCGCGAGGCCAATCCGTATCTGAAGGACCGCCGCCCCGGCCTGTACGCCTCCCTGGCCTGACGCGCCTCCCCCTTCCGGCGCGGCTCCCTGGTCCGGCGCCGGCCCGGTCCTCCGGCCGCCCCCGGAGCCTCAGCTTCCTTCGCGCTTTTCGTTCGTGCTTTTCGTTCGCGCTTTCGTTCGTGCTTCCCGTCCGTGCAAGGAGTCCCCACCCCATGACGTCCACGGTGCCCACCGCTGTCCCGCACACCGACGCGCAGCCGCCGATCACCATGTTCGGGCCGGACTTCCCCTACGCGTACGACGACTTCCTGGCGCATCCCGCCGGGCTCGGCCAGATACCCGCGACCGAGCACGGCGCCGAGGTCGCCGTGATCGGCGGCGGGCTCTCCGGCGTCATCACCGCGTACGAACTGATGAAGATGGGCCTCAAGCCGGTCGTGTACGAGGCGGACCAGATCGGCGGGCGGCTGCGTACCGTCGGCTTCGAGGGCTGCGACCCCGAGCTGACCGCCGAGATGGGCGCGATGCGCTTTCCGCCCTCCTCGACGGCGCTCCAGCACTACATCGACCTGGTGGGCCTGGAGACCCGGCCCTTCCCCAACCCGCTCGCCGCCGGCACCCCGTCGACCGTCGTCGACCTCAAGGGCGAGTCCCACTACGCCACGAGCGTCGACGACCTGCCGCAGGTCTTCCGCGACGTGATGGACGCCTGGAACACCTGCCTGGAGGAGGGCGCGGACTTCTCCGACATGAACCGCGCCCTGCGTGAGCGCGATGTCCCGCGCATCCGCGAGATCTGGGCGCGGCTGGTGGAGAAGCTCGACGACCAGACGTTCTACGGCTTCCTCTGCGACTCGCCGTCCTTCGCGTCCTTCCGGCACCGGGAGATCTTCGGCCAGGTGGGCTTCGGCACCGGCGGCTGGGACACCGACTTCCCCAACTCCATCCTGGAGATCCTGCGGGTCGTCTACACCGAGGCCGACGACCACCACCGGGGGATCGTGGGTGGCAGTCAGCAGCTGCCGGTACGGCTCTGGGAGCGCGCGCCGCAGAAGATCACGCACTGGCCGGCCGGTACGACGCTGTCCTCGCTGCACGACGGCGGGCCGAGGCCGGCGGTGACCCGGCTGCACCGGACGGCGGGCAACCGGATCACCGTGACGGACGCCTCCGGCCGGATACGCACCTACCGCGCGGCGGTCTTCACCGCCCAGTCCTGGCTGCTGCTCGCCAAGATCGCCTGTGATGACTCGCTCTTCCCCATCGACCACTGGACGGCGATGGAGCGCACCCACTACATGGAGTCGTCCAAGTTGTTCGTCCCGGTCGACCGGCCGTTCTGGCTGGACGAGGCGGTCGACGATCACGGCCGTCCCACCGGGCGCGACGTCATGTCGATGACGCTGACCGACCGGATGACCCGTGGCACGTATCTGCTGGACAACGGCCCGGACAAGCCCGCCGTCATCTGCCTCTCGTACACGTGGTGCGACGACAGCCTCAAGTGGCTGCCGCTCTCGGCCGACGAGCGGATGGAGGTGATGCTCAACTCGCTCCGGGAGATCTACCCCAAGGTCGACATCCGGCGGCACATCATCGGCAGCCCCGTGACCGTCTCCTGGGAGAACGAGCCGTACTTCATGGGCGCCTTCAAGGCCAATCTGCCCGGTCACTACCGCTACCAGCGGCGGCTGTTCACCCACTTCATGCAGGACAGGCTGCCCGAGGACAAGCGGGGCATCTTCCTGGCCGGTGACGACATCTCCTGGACGGCGGGCTGGGCGGAGGGTGCCGTGCAGACCGCGCTCAACGCGGTGTGGGGCGTCATGAACCACTTCGGCGGTGCCACGGACAGCACGAACCCCGGGCCCGGGGACCTGTACGACGAGATCGCCCCGGTCGAACTCCCTGAGGACTGACGGGGTCCCGGCCGCCGGAAGCGGTCACGGGAGGGACCTCTGAGCAGCCGCTTAGGATGAGGTGATGCCCGTCCCAGCAGCTCAGGAGCCACGCCCGTGACCGCCGAAGCCCCGTCCGTCGCCCAGCACGGCGCCCTCGTCCCCGTCTCAGTCCACTTCGACGACCTCGACGCGCTCGGGCTGCTGCACAACGCCCGCTACCCGCTGATAATCGAGCGCGCATGGACGGCCTACTGGGAGGAACGGGGCCTGCGTTACGAGGGCGACTGGGCCGCCGCGGGCGACGCCTGCAACGCGGTCAAGGAACTGCGCCTCACCTACGAGCTGCCGGTCAACCGCACCGGCGCGTACGCGGTCCACCTCTGGCTGGAACGGCTCGGCAACACCGGGCTCACCTACGGCTTCCGCTTCTGCTCGGCCGACGGCTCGGTGACGTACGCCCACGGCAGCCGCGTACTCGTCCGGCTCGACCCGGCGACCCTGCGCCCCGCCCCCTGGAGCGACCTGTTCAGATCTCTCGGCCGACAGCTGCTGCGTCCGGAACGCTGATCTCGGCGGGGGCCCGCCGGTCGGCCTTGCGCAGCACGCCGGCCCCCGCCATCAGGCCGCAGGCGAGCAGCGTCACCAGCCCGAAGGAGACCACCAGCGAGGTGGCGTCGGCGACCGCGCCGATCGCCGAGGGGGCGATCAGCCCCGAGGTGTAGGTGATGGTCGCGACGCCCGCGATGGCCTGACTCGGATTGGGTCCGCTGCGCCCGGCGGCGGCGAAGGTGAGCGGAACGACCACGGCCACGCCGAGGCCCAGGAGCGCGAAGCCGCCCATGGCGGCCGCCGGGTGGGGCGCCAGAGCCACCAGCAGGCCGCCCGCCACGGCCAGCGCACCGCTCGCCCGTACGGTCCGCACGGCGCCGAACCGGTCGACCACCCGGTCGCCGGCGAGCCGCGCGACGGCCATGGTGAGCGCGAAGGCCGTGGTCGACGCGGCGGCCAGACCGGGCGAGGTGTCCAGTACGTCCCGGAGATAGACCGCGGACCAGTCCATGCTCGCGCCCTCCGCGAAGACCGCGCAGAAGCCGATCGCGCCGATGAGCAGCGCGGACCGGGGCGGCAGGGCGAAGCGCGGCGGCGGCTCGGCGTCGGGAGCGCTGCGCAGATCCAGTACGCGCCGGCAGGCGATCAGACCGAGCACGGTGAGGACCGCGGCCACCAGCAGATGGTGCAGCCGGGCGTCGGTGCCCAGGTGCGCGGCGACGGTACCGCCGGCGGAACCGAGCAGCGCGCCCACGCTCCACATGCCGTGCAGGCTGGACATGATCGACTTGTCGATGCGGTTCTCGACCTCGACCCCGAGGGCGTTCATCGCGACGTCCGACATGCCGGCGGTGGCGCCGAACGCGAAGAGGACGGCGCACAGGGTCACGAGATTCGGCGCGAGGGACGGCAGCGTCAGCGCGAGCGTCCACAGGGCGAGCAGCACGCGCAGCGCGGTGCGGGCGCCGAAGCGGTGGCTGAACCGGCCGGCCAGCGGCATCGCGAGCGAGGCGCCGATCGCGGGGAAGGCGAGCGCGAGGCCGAGCTGGCCCGCGCTCACCCCGGCATGCTCCTGGATCCAGGGGATACGGGTGGCGAGGCTGCCCGTGACCGCGCCGTGCACACAGAAGACGGCGGCGATGGCGTACCGGGCCTGCCGCAGCCGTGGTTTGTCGAAGATCACTTCAGCCGACATGCTGTCTCTTCCTCCCCTGGGCGGTGGACCGGGTCCGGCGCACCTTCGACGCACCCGTCCACGATGCCCGAGTAAATTATCAGGAACCCTGCCTGATAAAAAGTGCGTCAGTGTCGCCCCCGCCATCTGGAAGGATCCCGGCATGGCCGCATCCCCGAGCACCGCCCGGGCCATCAACGACCGGCTCGCCCTGCGACTGCTCCAGCAGGAAGGCCCGTTGACGGCAGGGCAGTTGAAAACGCTGACCGGGCTCTCCCGCCCCAGCGTCGCCGACCTGGTGGAACGCCTGCAGGGCTCCGGCCTGGTCCAGGTCGTCGGTGAGACGGGAGACCGGCGCCGCGGCCCCAACGCCCGGCTGTACGGGATCATCGCGGACCGCGCCCACCTCGCCGCCCTCGACGTGCGCACCCACAGCGTCTCCGTCGTCGTCGCGGATCTGCTGGGCGCCACCCTCGCCGAGGCCGTCCTGCCCATCGGCAGCGACACCGCCACCGAAGCCGCCGTGGAACGAGCCGCCGCCCTGCTGGAGCGGACGGCCCGCGAGGCCGGCGCCGTACGGCTGCACAGCGTGGGCATCGGCGCCCCCGGCCTGGTGGACCCGGTCACCGGCGAACTCCGCGACAGCAGCGGACTGCCCGCCTGGCACCGGCGGCTCGTCGCCGTCCTCCAGGAACGGCTGCCCGCCACCGTCCTGGTGGAGAACGAGACGAACCTCGCCGCCCTCGCGGAGCAGCGCCTCGGCGCCGCCCGCGGTCATGACACCTTCGTCCTGCTCTGGCTCGGCCACGGGGTGGGCGCGGCCGTCGTGCTCGACGGGAAGCTCCGCCGGGGTGCCTCGGGCGGAGCCGGAGAGATCAGCTTCCTGCCGGTGCCCGGCACCTCGCGGCTGCCCTCCGCGATCGCCTGCGACGGAGGCTTCCACAGTCTGGTGGGTTCGTCCGCCGTCACTGAACTCGCCGGGCTGTGCGGGATCTCGGCCACCCCCGGGCCCCAGGAACCGGCCGCCGCGGCCGTCGTGCGCGCCGCCGTCGAGGCGGGGGGGCGAGGCGATGCCTTCCTCGACCTCCTCGCCCACCGGCTCGCGGTCGGCGCGGCGGCCGTCATCGCGGTCCTCGACCCCGGTCGGATCGTGCTGGCCGGGGAGGTCGGCCACGCGGGTGGCGCCGCGCTGGCCGCCCGCGTCGAGACCCGGCTGGCCGCGATGACCCCGCTGCGTACGGAAGTCAGACCCGGCACCCTCGGTGGCGCGGCGGTCCTGCGCGGCGCCCTGCTGACCGCGCGCGACGCGGCGCAGGACGAACTGTTCGCCCCGGGAGCCTGACCCCCCGTTCCGGGCGGCAGGACGTCCGGAACGCCGGATCCTCACCCCGAACCCCGAACCCCGAACCGCGACCGGCGCGTGGCCGTGGCAGCGCCGGTGCGCGTGACCGATTTGTGAGTCAGCACACAGCGGTCACCCACATGGCCGCCGATCAGCCGTGGCACACTGGTTCCGTACCAGAAGCAGCGCACTCCGGGGTCGGTGTAATTCCGAACCGGCGGTAATAGTCCGCGACCCGTCCGCATCCAGTGGCCGGTTGATCAGGTGAAATTCCTGGACCGACGGTGAAAGTCCGGATGGGAGGCAGTGCGCGGCGGGCCGTCATCGGTACGCCACCGTCGGTGGGTCGTTCTCGGACGATCCCGGTCGTCGGCCATGGCGTCCCCGTACACGTCCCGCTTCTCTGTCGTCATCGACAGGCCCCGGAGTCCACGCCCGAAGAGGCAGGAGGACCCGGTGGCGACCCAAGCCGAAACAGCGGCCGACGCTGACGCGATGCGCCGTGCCGTCACGCTCGCCGCCCGCGGACTCGGCTTCACCAGCCCCAATCCCGTCGTCGGGTGCGTGATCCTCGACGCCTCGGGACAGCTCGTGGGCGAAGGTTTCCACCAGCGCGCCGGCGGCCCGCACGCCGAGGTCCACGCCCTGCGCGCGGCCGGTGACCGGGCCCGTGGCGGCACGGCGTACGTCACCCTCGAACCCTGCGACCACACCGGCCGCACCGGCCCCTGCTCCCAGGCGCTCATCGCCGCGGGCGTCTCCCGCGTCAGTTATGCCGTCGCCGACCCCACCCCGCAGGCGACCGGCGGCGCCGGTACCCTGCGCGCGGCCGGAGTCACGGTCGAGCGGGGGCTCCTGGCCGAGGAGGCGGAAGCGGGCAACACCGCCTGGCTCACCTCCGTACGGCGCGGCCGCCCGCACGTCCTGTGGAAGTACGCCGCGACGCTCGACGGCCGGGTCGCGGCCGCCGACGCCACCAGCCGCTGGATCACCTCCGCCGAGGCCCGCGCCGACGTCCACCGGCTGCGCGCCGAGGCCGACGCCGTCGTGATCGGCTCCGGTACGGCCCGTACGGACGACCCGCACCTCGCGGTGCGCGGCATCGAGGGCGCCGTCCAGCCGCTGCGCGTCGTCGTCGACACCGAGGGCACCGCGGTCCGCGCGGGCGCCCGGATCCTGGACGACGCGGCGCCCACCCTGATCGCGGTCGCGGAAGACGCCGAGGTCGCCGGACCCCGACCGGCGGGACCTCGCGCGGAGGTCGTCCGGCTGCCCCGCGCCGCCCGGGGCCTGGACATCCCCGCCCTGCTGGCCGCCCTGCACGAGCGCGGCGTCCGCTCCGTACTCCTCGAAGGCGGTCCGGCCCTGGCCGGCTCCTTCGTCGCCGCGGGCGCCGTCGACAAGGTCGTCGGCTACCTCGCCCCCGTCCTGCTCGGCGCCGGTCCCGCCGCCCTCGCCGACGCCGGAATCACCACGATCGCCGGGGCGTTGCGCCTGCGGATCACGGAGACCGTCCGGATCGGCACGGACCTGCGCGTCACCGCCGTACCCGTTCCGGCCGTTCCCGATCCGGCCGTACCCGATCCCACCACCTCCGGCACCGCCGTTTCCGGCGCCGCCGTCCCCGCCGTCCCCGGCACCCCCACCAAGGAGCGTTGAGTGTTCACCGGAATCGTCGAAGAACTGGGCGAGGTCACCGCCGTCGAGAATCTCGGTGACTCCTCCCGCTTCCGGCTGCGCGGCGCGGTCGTCACCGACGGCGCGAAGCACGGCGACTCGATCGCCGTCAACGGTGTCTGCCTGACCGTCGTCGACCTCGACCAGGGCGAGTTCACCGCCGATGTGATGGCGGAGACCCTGAACCGCTCCAGCCTCGGCGCGCTGGAGACCGGCTCCCGGGTCAACCTGGAGCGGCCCATGGCCCTCGGCGGGCGGCTCGGCGGGCACATCGTCCAGGGGCACGTGGACGGCACCGGCACGATCGTCGGGCGCAAGCCCTCCGAGCACTGGGAGATCGTCACGATCTCGCTGCCCGCCGCCCTGACCCGCTATGTCGTCGAGAAGGGCTCGATCACCGTGGACGGCGTCAGCCTCACGGTCGTCGACGCGGGCCCCGACCACTTCACCATCAGCCTCATCCCCACCACCCTCGCGCTGACCACCCTCGGCATCAAGGGACCCGGGGACCCGGTCAACCTCGAAGTCGACGTCATCGCGAAGTACGTCGAGCGACTGCTCGGCGACGGGAGCGCCGCCGCGACGGGTATCGCCGCTGCCGCCGGGAACGCTGCCGCCGGGAACGCCGCC
The DNA here is from genome assembly GCF_044454085.1 of Streptomyces sp. NPDC051569. Lineage (NCBI taxonomy): Bacteria > Bacillati > Actinomycetota > Actinomycetes > Kitasatosporales > Streptomycetaceae > Streptomyces > Streptomyces sp. NPDC051569. Next base: position 55,579 of record NZ_JBITDJ010000026.1, on the reverse strand, counting down.
GGGACCGAGCAGACCCAGGAGACCGGCCGATGAGCGCCGTGACCTGGCTGAACGGCGAGGCCTTCGCGGCCTTCGGCCAGCACATCGTCTGGTCCGACATGATCGGCAACGTCATCGGTCTGCTCGCGCTCGCGCTCGGCTGGCGGCGTTCGATCTGGACCTGGCCCGCCCAGTTCCTGTCCGGTCTCATCCTGGTCGGCGCCTACGCCTCCGCGCAGCTCAGCGGCGGCGTCGGCAAGCAGCTGCTGGTCATCGTCGTGGCGCTGTGGGGCTGGCGCCTGTGGCAGCGCGGCGGGCAGCGGGCCCAGGACGGATCCATCGCCATCCGGTTCGCCACCTGGCGCGAGCGCGGGGTCCTGCTCGCCGGTACCGCGCTCGGCACCCTCGCGGTCGGCGGCCTGTTCGTCGCCGTTCCCGAACTCTCCTGGAACCCCTGGCCCGACGCCTACATCTTCGTCGGCACGCTGGCCGCCATGGTCGCCCAGGCCCGGGGGCTCGTCGAATTCTGGTTCGCCTGGCTCCTCGTCGACGTCGTCGGCGTGCCCCTCGCGTTCAGCAGCGGACTCGCCTTCTCCGGCTTCGTGTACCTGATCTACCTGGCCCTCGTCCTGTGGGGCTTGCGTGACTGGTGGCTGCGTTCCCGCGCCGGCGCCACGCCTCTGGAAGGAGCAGCAGCATGACCGCACTTCCCACCTGGTACTCCACCGACAACGTCGAGGACCTCTCCCTCGACCCGGTGGAGCAGGCCATCCGCGACATCGCGGCGGGCCGCCCGGTGGTCGTCGTCGACGACGAGGACCGCGAGAACGAGGGCGATCTCGTCATCGCCGCCGAGAAGGCCACCCCCGAGATCGTCGCCTTCATGATGAGCGAGTGCCGCGGACTGATCTGCGCCCCCATGGAAGGCGCGGAGCTGGAGCGGCTCGAACTCCCGCAGATGGTCGACCACAACACCGAGTCGATGCGGACCGCCTTCACGGTCTCCGTGGACGCGGCGCCCGCGCACGGCGTCACCACCGGCATCTCCGCCGCCGACCGCGCCACCACGCTCCAGCTGCTCGCCACCGGCGACGCCGTGCCCGGTGACTTCGTACGGCCCGGACACGTCTTCCCGCTGCGCGCCAAGCCCGGCGGGGTGCTCGTACGCAACGGCCACACCGAGGCGGCCGTCGACCTGGCCCGGCTCGCGGGCCTGCGCCCGGCCGGCGCGATCGTGGAGATCGCCGGCGAGGACGGCGTGATGCTCCGGCTGCCCGAGCTGATCCCGTTCGCCCGCAAGCACGGCCTGACGATCATCTCCATCGAGGACCTGATCGCCTACCGCCGCACCTCCGAGCCGACCGTCCGGCGCGAGGCCGAGGTCCGGCTCCCCACCGCCCACGGTGAGTTCACCGCGTACGGCTACCGCTCCACCGTCGACGGCGTCGAGCATGTCGCCCTCGTCCACGGGGAGATCGGCGACGGCGAGGACCTGCTGGTCCGCGTCCACTCCGAATGCCTCACCGGCGACATCTTCAGCTCGCAGCGCTGCGACTGCGGCCCCCAGCTCCAGGCCGCCATGGCGCGCATCACCGAGGCCGGCCGCGGCGTCGTGGTCTACCTGCGCGGCCACGAGGGCCGGGGCATCGGGCTGCTGTCCAAGCTGCGCGCGTACGAGCTCCAGGAACGCGGGCGCGACACCCTGGACGCCAACCTCGAACTCGGTCTGCCCGCCGATGCCCGTGACTACGCGGCGGGCGCCCAGATCCTCGACGACCTCGGGGTCCGCGGTGTACGGCTGATGACGAACAACCCCGACAAGACCACCGCGCTCGTCCGGCACGGCCTCCGGGTCACCGGACGCGAGCCCATGCCCGTCCAGGCGGGGGAGCACAACCTCCGCTACCTGCGCACCAAGCGCGACCGGATGGGCCATGACCTGCCCTGGCTCGACGGCGCCGCCGGCGCGTCCGCCTGCGGCAACCAGTAGGACGACCGGCAGCACCTGTCGATCCGGCACGACCTGCACGACCTGCACGACCTGCACGACCTTCAGACCCAGCGACAACCAGCTTCGAGGAGAGACGTGAGCGGCAAGGGCGCACCCGTACTGACGGTGAAGAACTGCGGAGACCTCCGGGTCGCCGTGATCGCGGCGCAGTGGCACGAGAAGATCATGGACGGCCTCGTCGACGGCGCGCTGCGCGCCCTGGGGGAACTCGGCATCGACGAGCCGACGCTGCTGCGCGTCCCCGGCAGCTTCGAGCTACCGGTCGTCGCCAAGGTGCTCGCCGGACGCGGCTACGACGCGATCGTCGCGCTCGGCGTCGTCATCCGGGGCGGCACCCCGCACTTCGAGTATGTGTGCCAGGGCGTCACCCAGGGCCTCACCCAGGTCGCGGTCGACAGCGGCGTGCCGATCGGCTTCGGTGTCCTCACCGTCGACACCGAGCAGCAGGCCCTGGACCGGGCGGGGCTGGAAGGCTCGTACGAGGACAAGGGCCATGAGGCGGTCACCGCGGCCGTCGCCACCGCGACCACCCTCCGTACCATCTCCGAACCCTGGCGCTGACCCTGGAGCCCGGGGCCCCGCGCGGCCGCGTAAAGTGAGCGCCACCATGTCCAAGAAGACGTTCGAGGAGCTCTTCACCGAGCTCCAGCAGAAGGCCGCCAACGGCGACCCCGCCACTTCCCGTACCGCCGAGCTGGTCGGCAAGGGCGTCCATGCCATCGGCAAGAAGGTCGTCGAAGAGGCGGCCGAGGTGTGGATGGCCGCCGAGTACGAGGGCAAGGAAGCCGCCGCCGAGGAGATCTCCCAGCTCCTCTACCACGTCCAGGTGATGATGGTCGCGCGCGGAATCTCCCTCGACGACGTGTACGCCCACCTCTGAGCCGTTCCCGCACCGAACAGCAGCCCCACCCGGCCCGCCGGTACGCCCAACCGTCCCTCCGTACAAAGGAGTCCGACCTCATGCTGCGCATCGCCATCCCCAACAAAGGTTCCCTGTCCGGACCTGCGTCGGCGATGCTCCATGAGGCCGGCTACCAGCAGCGCAAGGAGTCCAAGGAACTCGTCCTGGTCGACCCGGACAACGACGTCGAGTTCTTCTACCTCCGCCCGCGCGACATCGCGATCTACGTCAGCTCCGGCCGGCTCGACATCGGCATCACCGGACGCGATCTGCTGCTGGACTCCGGCGCCAACGCCGAGGAGATCCTCCCGCTCGGCTTCGCCCGCTCCACCTTCCGCTACGCCACCAGGCCGGGCACCGCGAGCGGGGTCGAGGGCTTCGGCGGCATGACCGTCGCCACCTCGTACGAGGGCATCGTCGCCAAGCACCTCGCCGACAACGGCGTCGACGCCGCCGTCGTCCACCTGGACGGCGCGGTCGAGACCGCCGTCGAACTGGGCGTCGCCCAGATCATCGCCGACGTGGTGGAGACCGGCACCTCGCTGCGCAACGCGGGCCTCGAAGTGATCGGGGAGCCGATCATGACGTCCGAGGCGATCGTCATCCGCCGCACCGGCGCGGACGCCGACGAGCCGAAGGTGCGGCAGTTCCTGCGCAGGCTCCAGGGCGTCCTCGTGGCCCGTACGTACGTGATGATGGACTACGACTGCCGCGCCGAGCACCTGGAACGGGCCGTCGCCCTCACCCCGGGCCTGGAGTCGCCGACCATCTCCCCGCTGCACAACGAGGGCTGGGTCGCCGTCCGCGCGATGGTCCCGACCCGGGACGCGCAGCGGATCATGGACGATCTGTACGAGCTGGGCGCCCGCGCCATCCTCACCACGGCCATCCACGCCTGCCGCCTCTGACCCCGGGAGGACCGAGAACTCATGACCGCCCCCGCGCACCGGCCGGAACCGCCCGTCCTGCCCGTCACCTTCCGGCCGACGCGTACCCGGGCCGTGCTGCTCTCCGTCGGCGCGGTCATGTTCGCCGTCATCACCGCCGTCGCCCTGCTGCTGGACATGACCGGAGGATCGCGGATGAGTTTCATCCTCACGGCCCTCCTCATCTTCGGCGTGCTCGTGCTGCTCAGCCGCCCCCAGGTCGTCGCCGACGAGAGCGGGGTGACCGTCGTCAACGTCACCCGCACCCGCCGGCTGGCCTGGGCGGAGATCCTGCGGGTCAATCTGCGTCCCGGCGACCCCTGGGTCTTCCTGGACCTCAGTGACGGCACCAGTCTGCCCGTGCTGGGCATCCAGCCCGGCATCGCCAAGGCGCACGCCATCCGCGACGCCCGCGCCCTGCGCGCGCTCGCCGAATCCCGCTCCGCCGTCACCGACATCGGCTGAGCCCCTGCACCTGCGCGCCCCGACTTGTTTACTCTGGTGGCGGTGGCGCCGAGCGCGCCCCGCCCCGCATCCGACGGCCGCTCACCGGCCCGTGGGGCACCTGCGACCCGAGGAGTGATTCCCTCCAGCAATGGACGGATCATCCGGTAGTACTTGCGCCGCCCCCTTCGACGAGGCGGCGGCATGACCATCCCCCTTCTGCTGCTCGCCGCGGCATTCCTCCTGATCCTCGCCAACGGCTTCTTCGTGGCGGCCGAGTTCGGCCTGATCACCGTGGACCGTCCGGACGCCGAGCGCGCGGCCGCCGCCGGCGACCGCCGGGCCCGTACCGTCGTCAGATCGCTGCGGCAACTGTCCTTCCAGCTCTCCGGCACCCAGCTGGGCATCACCATCACGTCCCTGGTCGTGGGCATGCTCGCCGAGCCCGCGCTCGCCCAGCTGCTGGACGGCCCGCTCGCCGCGACCGGACTGCCCGACCGGGCCGTCTCCGGGGTGGCGGTGGTCCTCGGCATGCTGTTCGCCGCCGCCGTACAGATGGTCATCGGCGAACTCGTCCCCAAGAACTGGGCGGTCTCCCGGCCGCTCCAGGTGGCACGGTTCGTCGCCGGACCGCAGTACCTGTTCGCGCGCGTGTTCCGGCCGGTGATCTCCCTGCTCAACACCGTCGCCAACCGCCTCGTCCGGATGCTGGGCGTGGAACCGACGGACGAACTCGCCTCCGCCCGCACCCCCGGCGAGCTGGTCTCCCTGGCCCGCCACTCGGCCCGGGCCGGCACCCTCGAACAGGACACGGCCGACCTGTTCGTACGGACCCTGTCACTCGGCCGGCTCACCGCGGAGCAGGTCATGACGCCCCGCGTGAAGGTGAGCGCCCTGCAGTCCGACGCGACCGCGGCGGACGTCCTCAACCTGACCCGCGCCACCGGCCTGTCCCGCTTCCCGGTCTACCGGGACCGCATCGACGAGATCGTGGGCATGGTGCATCTCAAGGACGCGCTCCGTGTGCCCGTCCAGGAGCGGCTGCACACCCCCGCCGGACAGATCGCCGTCCCGGCGCTGCTGGTGCCCGGGACGCTGCCCGTGCAGCAGTTGCTGGAGCGGCTGCGCAGCGAACAGCCCATAGCCGTCGTGGTCGACGAGTACGGCGGTACGGCCGGGGTCGTCACCCTGGAGGACATCATCGAGGAACTGGTCGGCGAGGTCCGCGACGAGCACGACGCCGAGGGCGACGGCCGGCCGGAGCTGGCGCCCGTCGCACCCGAGGACGGCAGGCCGGCCTGGGAGGCGGACGGCAGCGCCCGTGTCCTCACCCTGCGCCGGATCGGCCTGGAGGTGCCCGACGGTCCGTACGAGACCCTGGCGGGCCTGGTCGCCGATCTGCTGGGACGTATCCCGGCCCCCGGTGACCGGGCCGAGCTGCCCGGCTGGCGGCTCTCCGTGCGCCAGGTGGACCGCTACCGCGCCGAACGGGTCCGGCTGGTCCGCACGGTGGACGCCCCGGCCGGCGCGACGGCGGACCTCCCGGCCGATGCCCCGGCCGATGACCTGACAGGGGCCCCGGCGGGCGCTGTCTCCGGTATACCGGCCGGCGCACCGGCCCAGGCCCTCCGGACCCCTCAGGTTCCCGCGATGGCGGAGGGCCCCCGATGACCGCCCTGCAACTCCTCTTCGCGATAATCCTGGTGCTCGCCAACGGCTTCTTCGTGGGCGCGGAATTCGCGCTCGTCTCCGTACGGCGCAGTCAGATCGAGCCGCACGCCGCCCTCGGTTCCGCGCGGGCGAGGCAGGCGCTGTACGGCCTGGAGAACCTGCCGCAGATGATGGCGGCGGCGCAGTTCGGCATCACCGTCTGCTCCCTGACCCTCGGCGCGGTCGCCGAGCCGACGGTGGCGCATCTGCTCGAACCCCTTTTCCACGCGGTGCGGCTGCCCGAGGGGCTGATCCATCCGCTCGGGTACGTCATCGCCCTCGCGCTGGTCGTCTTCCTGCACCTGGTCATCGGCGAGATGGTCCCCAAGAACCTCGCCATGGCCGCCCCGGAGAAGACCGCGCTCTGGCTCAGCCCCGGCCTGGTCGGCTTCGCCCGGCTGTGCCGCCCGGTGACCGCCGCTCTCGGCGCCTGCGCCCGGCTGGTGCTGCGGGCCTTCCGCGTCGAGCCCAAGGACGAGGTGGAGGCGGTCTTCACCAGCGAGCAGCTCAATCAGCTCGTCGAGGACTCCGGCCAGGCCGGACTCCTCGAACCGGAAGCCCAGGAACGGCTGGAGGACGCCCTGGAGCTGGGCAGCCGCCCGGTCACCGACGTCCTGCTCCCCAACGCCACGCTGGTTACCGTGGCCCCCTCGGTCACCCCGCGCGAGATCGAGGAGCTGACGGTACGCACCGGCTACTCCCGCTTCCCGGTCTGCGCGGAGGGGCGCGGGGCCTTCATGGGCTACCTGCACGTCAAGGACGTCCTCGACCTGGAGGCCGGCGAGCGGGCCGTACCGCAGCACGTCTGGCGGCCGATGGCGACGCTCCGGGCGGAACTCCCGCTGGACGACGCCCTCACCGTGATGCGCCGCGCCGCCACCCACCTCGCCCAGGTCGCGGACGCGTCCGGGCGGGTGCTCGGCCTGGTGGCGATGGAGGACGTCCTGGAAATGCTGGTCGGCGAGGTACGGGATCCGTCCCACCGGGAGGGCGGGCCGCGGGCGGCCCTGCTCGGTGAGCAGCGCTCCGACCAGGCCGGCCAGGTCCTGGCGCGCTGAGCGCACACGTGACGCGGCTCCCCGGGCCCGGCGGAGGTCACGGCCCGCCGGAGCCCATGGGGGCCGCGTCACGTGTGTCCGTACGTCCGGCGGCCGTCGGCGGCCGCCCGCGTGCCGCCTCAGACCGGGCCCAGCGGGCCCTCAGACCGGGCCCAGCGGTCCGCGCCCCGAGAGCACCTCTCCGTACGCCTGCATCAGGTCGGGCAGCCGCAGCGTGGCCAGGTCGTCGCGGCCGGGCGTGCCGGTGTAGCCGGAGAGCCGCAGATCGCGGTACGCGCAGCTCTTCTCGTACAGCGTGCGGGCGAAGCGGCCGTTGCCCAGCTCGTCGATCCAGCCCTGGTCGACGACGTGCCCGCTGATGGAGTGCAGCTCGTCCGCCGCTTCCTCGTCCCAGACGTCGCCGTTCTCGGCCGCCAGTACGCCGCCGATGGCGGTCAGTTCGGGCGGCCGGTAGCTGGGGAAGTCGACACGGCTGGTGAAGCGGGAGGACAGGCCCGGATTGGTGGCGAGGAGCCGGTCCATCCCCTCCGGATAGCCGGCCAGGATGACGACGAGATGGTCGCGGCTGTCCTCGGCGCGCTTCAGCAGTACCTGAAGGGCCTCGTCGCCGTACGCGTCACCCTTGCTGTAGGCGGAGTTGGAGAGGCTGTACGCCTCGTCCACGAAGAGCACCCCGCCGATCGCCGAGTCGATCAGCTCGTTCGCCTTGACGGCGGTCTGGCCGAGGAACTCACCCACCAGATCGGCCCGTTGGGCCTCGACCAGATGATCGCCGCCGAGCAGCCCGAGGGCGTAGAAGATCCGGCCGAGAATGCGCGCGACGGTCGTCTTGCCCGTGCCGGAGGGGCCCGAGAACACGAAGTGGCGCTTCGGCGGCTGGACGGGCAGCCCCTGGCCCGCCCGCAACCGGGCCATGTTCAGCTGTGCGGAGACCGCCTTGACCTGCCGTTTCACCGGCTCCAGGCCGACCATGCGCTCCAGCTCCGCCAGCGCGTCGGCGAGCAGCTCCGGATCTGTCGGGCCCTGCGGGAAGCGCGGCGGCCGGGGCCGCGCGGGGCGTGACGCCTTCTCCCGTACACCGTCGGGCACGACGGCCGGACCCGGGCCGCCGAACTGCGGCCCGCTGTCCGGCCCCGGAGCTGAGCTCGGGCCCGTCCCCGCCTCGCCGCCGAGCAGCGGATCGGAGCCCCCGGGGCCCTCGGTCCCGCTCCGCGTCTCCAGCGCGTCCAGGGTGTCCAGCGCGCCCGGCGTGTCCAGGCCGAAGCCGGCCAGTGCCACCGAGGCGCGGCCCACCGGATCGTCCGGTCCTTCGAACGCGTCGTACCCGTCGTATCCGTCGGAATCGGTGATCGCCGCGAGTCGGGCCGCGGTGTCCATGAACGCCGGATCCAGCCGGTGCACGGCCCGGTAGAGCGGCAGCGCGGCGGCGCTGCGCCCGGTGCCCTCATGGGCGCGTGCCAGCCAGTACCGCAGCTCCTTGCGCTGCGGCTGCTCGCTGCGGCAGCGCATCAGGGCCGTGGACAGCAGCGGCTCGGCCTGCCCGTACATCTCCAGCCTGACCCGGGCCATCCCGCCGAAGAGCCCCGCCTCGGTGCCCAGCAGCGGGTCGTCGACGAGCGGTTCGGTGTGCCGTACCAACTGCTCCCAGTCCTTGATCAGATAGGAGCGGCAGGCATGCAGGAAGCGCACCTGGGGATCGGCGTCCACGGGCGGGAGGCCCGCGAGGGCCCCGTCCAGCTCCGGCACATGACGGCCGTCGAGCCAGTGGGAGGCGTGGGCGAGCAGCAGATCGCGTCCGCTCTCCAGCACCGGCTGGACCCACCAGCCCAGCCAGTACCAGGAGTTGAGGGTGCGGCGGTGACGGGCGCGCTGTTCGCCGAAGCGGCCGCGGTGGCGGTACATGTGCAGCAGGGCGGTGGTGGTGTCGACGCGCAGCGCGTGCAGTCCGAGCCAGCCGTCGGCCATCCCGGGATCGAGCTGTACGGCGGCCTTGAACTCGTCCTCGGCCTGGGGATACGCCCCCATGGTGTAGGCGTCCACGCCGCGCATCCAGGCGAGGTCGGCCGGGGCCGGAGGGCCCTGCGAGCCGGTGCCGGTGTCCATCAGGTCCCCCAGCGTGCCGAACCACCTTGTCGCGGACGGGAATTGACCGCACTGAGAGCCATCGTACCTGCGCGGAGGGTGCCGGAGGGGTGTCCGGCCGGGGGCGTCATTCCCGGACGGTGGCGGTGACCCAGGGTGAGTGGGGGCGGGGGAACGGTCCGGGATGAGCCGCCGGAAACGCGGAACGAAGCCCCCGATCACGGGGGAACAACCGGGGGCCTCGCGTCCACGGCGGCTCCGAAAAGCCGCACATCGAGAACGTAGGACGTGTCCCGCCCCCGGTCAAGCCGCACAGGAGCGTGCGCGGGGAGAATGTCCGACCGCTCAGTATGGTGGCCGAATCCGATCACTGTGGGTGAGGTGATGAGGCGATCCGGCGGTCGCGCCCGGCCCTGGAGCCATCACGTACCCCTCCTGCCCCTCGCGTACCAGGGTGTCGGCGAAGGGGCGGGACGGGTCCGCCGCGAAGTGGCGAGTCTCCGCCACCGTCCAGCCGTCCCAGAAGGCGGCCTGCGCGGGTCCGTCCCGCCGCCTGCCCCGCTCCCAGGACGCCTCGGGGCCCCTCTCCATCCAGAGCAGGCGGGCCAGATACGGCCGCAGCGCCCGGCGCCCGGCCCCGACTCCTTCGACGAGGACGACCGGGGCCGGCTCCAGGGCGCGCGGCGCCCCGAAGGTCCGCAGGGTCCAGTCGTACGGCGCGTACCGCGCGGCCGAGCCGGCCGCGAGCGGCTCGATCACCTGTGCGAGCAGCCTCGGCATCCAGGCGAACAGCTCCTCGTGCGTCGCCATGTCGTCGAGCCGGAGTACGGGGGCGTCGCCCAGTGCCACCGCGAGCCGTCCCGCGAAGGTGCTCTTGCCGGAGCCCGCGTGACCGTCGACGGCGATCAGCCGGACGGGACCGCAGGAGGGCGGCAGGGCCCGCAGGACCGCCGCGGCGTCGGTCAGCTCGTTCATCCGTCCCACCCTACGAGGTCCCCGGGCGCGCCCGCCGTCGCGCCCCGCTGTACCGCCGCAGGTCACGCCACTGGTCGAGACCAATATTGCTCGCGCGACGCGGTCCGAATCGCTGGCCGTACCCCGACGCGAACCGCGATAGTTGGGCCACTGCCGAGCAGTTGTCGTCTCTCCGCACTCGACCCGCCTTCGACCGGAGGTCTCATGACCAGCCCCACTCCGCGCAGAACAGTGCTCGCCGCCGCCTTCGCGGTCGCGGCCGGAGCCGGGGCGGTGTCCGCCGTCCCGGCGGCCGCCGCCTCACCGGCCTCCCCTTCGTCAACTCCTGCCCCGACGGCCCCCGCCGCCCCCACCGCCCCCAAGTCTCTCGTGGACAACGCCTTCTGGACCTCGTACGCCGACTGGCGCTCCGGTGCCGCCCGGGGCACCCGCGCCGTGGCCGGCGCCCGGCCCTCGCTGGTGATCGACACCCCGGCGGGCCGCAGCGACTACACCGACCCCCACACCGGGAAGGCCGCCACCTGGGAGTACGCGAGCTGGACCTCACCGCTGCACCGCTCGAAGGTTCCGGCCACCGAGGTCATCGCCTCCTGGAACGCCGCGACCCCGGCCGGCACCTGGCTCCAGATCGAGCTGCGGGGCCGGTACGCGGACGGCACCGAGACCCCGTGGTACGTCATGGGCCGCTGGACCTCCGGCGACGGTGACGGGGACATCCGCCGTACGTCCGTCGACGACCAGACCGACGGGCGCAGCAGCATCTGGACCGACACCTTCTCGGTGGACGACCCGGCGAGCGGGCTGCGCCTCGCCTCGTACCGGCTGCGGCTCACCCTGTACCGCAAGCCCGGCACCCGGCTCACGCCCGTGGTCCACCGGGTCGGCGCGATGGCCTCGGACATCCCGGACCGGTTCACCGTCCCGGCCTCCGCGCCGGGGCTCGCCCGCGAGCTGACCGTGCCGCGCTACTCGCAGAACGTCCACGCCGGGCAGTATCCCGAGTACGACAACGGGGGCGAGGCCTGGTGCAGCCCCACCTCCTCGCAGATGATCATCGAGTACTGGGGTCGCACGCCCTCCGCCCAGGACCTGGCCTGGGTGAACCCGGACTACGCCGACCCGCAGGTCTGCCAGGCGGCCCGGCACACCTACGACCACCAGTACACGGGCTGCGGGAACTGGCCCTTCAACGCCGCGTACGCCGCCACCTACCGCTCCCTGAGCGCCGCCGTCACCCGGCTCGGCTCGCTCGCGGACGTGGAGACGCTCATCCGCGCCGGTATCCCCGTCATCACCTCGCAGTCCTTCCTCAAGGAGGAACTCACGGGGGCGGGCTACGGCACGTCGGGCCATCTGATGACCGTCATCGGTTTCACGGCCGAGGGCGACATCATCGCCAACGACCCGGCCTCGCCCGACGATCCGGCCGTACGCCATGTCTACCGCCGCTCCGAGTGGGAACAGATCTGGCTGCGGACCAAGCGCCACAACGCCGCCGGCACCGTGGTGTCCGGAACGGGCGGCGTCTGTTACGTCTACTGGCCGGCCGAGCCGTCCACCGCCCAGCGCCATGCCCTGGAGTCCGTGGGCCTGCTCTGATCCCGGCCCGCGTCCGGGTGGCCCCCGGGAGGAGCGGACACAGTGCCGCCCGCCGGGGGCAACCGCGGGTAACCACCCGTCAGGAGCCCCACGCGTCTCTGCGATACTGCGGGGATTCCAGGGCAACCCCGGGACGAGGGTGCGAATTTGAGTAGTAGTCAGCAGCGTGGCAAGTCCGCGCGATCGCAGGAGCGCCGCTCCGAACTCATCGCGATCGGGCGGAAGTTATTCGCCGACAGGTCATACGACGCGCTGTCGATGGACGACATCGCCCAGCAGGCCGGGGTGGCCAAGGGGCTGATCTACTACTACTTCGCGAGCAAGCGCGGCTACTACCTGGCCATCGTCGAGGACTCCGTCATCGAGCTGGTCTCGCTCGCCTCCGGCGGAGCCGAACTGCCCCGTACCGCACGCGTGCAGCGCACCGTCGAGGCCTATCTCAGCTTCGCCCAGCAGAACGAGGCGGCCTACCGCACCATCATCACGGGCGGCGTCGGCTTCGACACCGAGGTGCAGGCGATCCGCGACGCCGTGCGGACGGGACTGGTCGCGACGGTCGCCGAAGGCGCCTACGGACGCCAGGACATCCCGCACATCGCCCGGCTCGCGCTGCTCGGCTGGCTCAGCAGTGTCGAGTGGCTGACGCTCGAATGGCTGGAGTGCCAGGAACTGCGGCTGGAGATCCCGCGCGACCTGCTGGTGCGGATGCTGCGCCATACGCTGAACACCATCGAGGAGTTCGCTCCGGAGTGCCCGGCGCCGCCGCCGGACCACGACTGGCGGCCGTTCACGGGCCTCGCGGAACCCTGGGAACCGAAGCGGGACCTCCCCCCGGCCTGACACCGGGCGCGGAGGCGGGGGCCGGCGCCCAGCGGGCGGGACGCGGGGGCGGGGGCCGATGAGGCACCCCGCCCCTTTCCGGACCCCGCGGTCCGGACAGGCGCTAGCTGATCGCCCTGATCAGTTCGCCGTCGGTGGTGTCGCCGCTCAGCTCCCAGAGGAAGGTGCCGCCGAGGCCCTGCTCGTCCTTGTACGCCATCTTTCCGGCGATGGTGGCGGGCGTGTCGTAGCTCCACCACTGGTCGCCGCAGAAGGCGTACGCGGTGCCGGCGACCGTCCCGTTGGCCGGGCAGCTGTTCCTGAGGACCTTGTAGTCCTCGATGCCCGCCTCGTACCTCCCGGGTGCCGCGCCCGTCGCGGCGCCTCCCGGCTCCTTCCGCGTGACGCCGGACCAGCCGCGGCCGTAGAAGCCGATGCCCAGCAGCAGCTTCTCGGACGGGATGCCCAGCCCCTTCAGTTTGCTGATCGCCGCGGCGGAGTTGAAGCCCTCCGTCGGGATGCCCTCGTAGGAGGTGAGGGGCGAATGCGGCGCGGTGGGGCCCTGCGCCGCGAAGGCACCGAAGAAGTCGTAGGTCATCGGGTTGTACCAGTCGAGGTACCGCGCCGCGCCCGCGTAGTCGGCCGCCTCGATCTTTCCGCCGTCCGAACCGTCGGCGGTGATGGCCGCCGTCACCAGGTCGGAACCGAACGCGTCGCGCAGCGCGGACGTGAGGTTCCGGAACGCGTCCGGCCCGCTCGTGTCGCAGGTCAGGCCGCAGGAGTTGGGGTATTCCCAGTCGATGTCGATCCCGTCGAAGACATCGGCCCAGCGCGGGTCCTCGACCAGTTCGTGGCAGGACTGGGCGAACGCGGCCGGGTTCCGGGCCGCCTCGGCGAAGCCGCCGGACCAGGACCAGCCGCCGAACGACCAGAGGACCTTCAGCCCGGGGTGCAGCGCCTTGAGCTCGCGCAGCTGGTTGAAGCTGCCGCGCAGTGGCTGGTCCCAGGTGTCGGCGACGCCGTTCACGCTCTGGTCGGCGGTGTACGCCTTCTCGTAGTCCGCGTACGAGTCGCCGACCGCGCACTTTCCGGCGGTCACATTGCCGAAGGCGTAGTTGATGTGCGTGAGCTTGCCGGCCGAGCCGGAGGTCTCGATGTTCCTGACGTGGTAATTCCGGTCGTAGACACCCCAGTCGGTGAAGTAACCGACCACTTTGCCGTTCGCTGCGGGGGCTGCGGGGGCTGCGGGGGCTGCGGGGGCCGTCTGGCCGGCCGAGGCGCTGCCTCCGGCGAGCAGGGTCACTCCGAGAGCGGCCGTGCAGGCGGCGGCGACCAGCGCCCGGAGGCGGGCGCGGGGGCGGTGGAGTCCAAGCATGGTGTCTCCTCGTGGGGGAGGAAGAGCGAGTGGGGGGACGAGTGGGCGAGGGGTGAGTGGGGGAGGGGTGAGTGGGCGGGGGGTGAGTGGGGAAGGGCGAGCCGGTGAAGAACCGGAGGCGGAAAGCCGCCACATACATGACATGAACCCGTCATGTATTGACGAGGACATTAGAAGGACTAGACCACTCGGTCAATGGTTCGGACCAAGTTCCCCGGGGTGCGGGGGACTTCCCAGGAATTCTTCACCCGTGACGAAAGCCCGCCGATCGGGGATACTCAACGCGCCACAGCCGCTGGTCAGCCGCTTCCGCGATCCGGGAGGGCAGCATCGGCTGGGCACAACTGCCGTCCGGGGGCACCCCCGGACTCCAGCCGGCGGCGCCGTCACACCCTGCGCGCGCGACCGCCGTACCGCCCCGAGAGGGAGGAGAGCGCCGCCATGCCCGACCGCGCCCCGCGACCGGTGGAACGACAGCTGCCCACCGAGGAGGCTCAGGACCTCGTCGCACTCGTCCGCGACATCACCCAGCGCGAGATCATCCCCAAGGCGGCCGAGGAGGAGGAAGCGGGACGGTTCCCCCGCGAAGTCTTCGATCTGCTCTCCGCGTCGGGACTGCTCGGCCTCCCGTACGACTCCGCCCACGGCGGCGGGGATCAGCCGTACGAGGTCTACCTCCAAGTGCTCGAAGAGCTCGCCGCGGCCCGGCTCACCGTCGGCCTCGGCGTCAGCGTGCACTCGCTCGCCTGCCACGCCCTTGCCGGTTACGGCAGCAAGGAACAGCGGACTGAACACCTCCCCGCCATGCTGGGCGGCGGGCTCCTCGGCGCCTACTGCCTCTCCGAACCCTCCGCCGGCTCGGACGCCGCCTCACTGCGCACGAAGGCGGTACGGGACGGGGACGACTGGGTCATCACCGGCACCAAGGCATGGATCACCCATGGTGGCATCGCGGACTTCTGCACCGTGCTCGCCCGCACCGGCGGCGACGGAGCGCGGGGCATCACGGCCTTCCTGGTCCCCGGCGACGCCCCCGGCCTGACCGCGGCGCTCCCCGAGAAGAAGATGGGCATGAAGGGCTCGCCCACCGCCCAACTCCACTTCGACGGCGTACGGGTGGCCGACAGCCGACGGCTCGGCGAGGAGGGGCAGGGCTTCGCCATCGCGCTCTCCGCACTCGACTCCGGCCGCCTCGGCATCGCCGCCTGCGCGGTGGGCCTCGCCCAGGCCGCCCTCGACGAGGCCGTCGCCTACGCCACCGGACGACTGCAGTTCGGCAAACCCATCGCGGACTTCCAGGGGCTGCGCTTCCTGCTCGCCGACATGGCCACCCGGATCGAGGCCGGACGCTCGCTCTATCTGGCCGCCGCACGCCTGCGTGACGCCGGCCGGCCGTTCTCCCAGCAGGCCGCCATGGCCAAGCTGTTCTGCACGGACGCGGCGATGCAGGTGACCATCGACGCCGTGCAGGTGCTCGGCGGCTACGGCTACACCACGGACTTCCCCGTGGAGCGCTACATGCGCGAGGCGAAGGTGCTGCAGATCGTCGAAGGGACCAACCAGATCCAGCGCATGGTGATCGCCCGCCATCTCGCGGGCCCCGAGACCCGCTGACACCGGAGGCGGGGCCTGTCCCCCGCCCGGGTCCGGCTCGGTCCCGCCCGCCTCAGGGCAGGGAGAGCCCCCGCACCGCGACGGTGCGGGGGTTCCGTGGCGTCAGGCCGCGTGCCGCCGCATGACCGGCACCTTGAACGGGCGCGAGCCGGGGCCGCCGACATGCGAGAAAGGCTGCGTCCGCCAGTCGAGCCCCTGAGGGAGCGTCAGCAGCAGTGCGGTGTCCTGCTCCTGGGCCTCGGACGTCTCGTCGTCGACGGGCTGGGCGTCCGACGCCGCGCGGCCCGTCCCCGAGCACACCGAAAGCACGAACGGATTCCACGGCGAGGGGCACAGCGCGTGCTCCGGCAGGACGTCCTCGTCCGCCAGCAGCGCGATCGGCTGCGCACAGTCCGGGCACATGACCCGGTACATCTCGAAGGTGTCGTAGAAGTCAAAATCGTCGCTCTCGTCGAGATCGACGGGCTCCGATTCGCTACGTTCGGCGCGCTTCAGGCTCTGCATGGAGACATTCCCCCTCGGGTGGGCCGACCAGGCATGTGTGGTCTCGACCACAGCAAGCAATTCCCTCCGCGCGAGGCGGGTAACCGCGCGGCCCCGAAGGACCCTGCCGCGAACCTGTGGTGTTCGTCACATGCCGGCCGTGGGTGCCTCCCGGAACCCCCGCCGACTGTGCCGGAAGCGGCCCGGGGCCATAGGTTGATCCGTATGGAGGAGCTGGATCGTCAGATCGTGGAGTTGCTCGTCAAGGACGGCCGGATGAGCTACACCGACCTGGGCAAGGCCACCGGCCTGTCCACCTCGGCGGTGCACCAGCGGGTACGCCGGCTGGAGCAGCGGGGAGTCATCCGCGGTTACGCCGCCGTCGTCGACCCGGAGGCGGTCGGCCTGCCGCTCACCGCGTTCATCTCGGCGAAACCGTTCGACCCCAGCGCCCCCGACGACATCGCGGAACGGCTCGCCGGAGTCCCCGAGATCGAGGCGTGTCACAGCGTGGCCGGAGACGAGAACTACATCCTCAAGGTACGGGTCGCCACCCCACTGGAACTCGAACACCTGCTCACCCGTATCCGCTCCCTGGCGGGCGTCTCCACCCGGACCACGGTCGTCCTCTCCACCCCCTACGAGTCCCGGCCGCCGTCCTTCTGACACCGGCTCGTCCGCCTCCGGGGCGCCGCGCGTTCCCGCCCTCCCTCCCGGCGGCGGCGTTCCTTCGGTTCACTCGCCGGGGTGGTTTGCACTGGTTCGGCTCGCTCGCCCACGTGGGACCCGGTTTCCCGGTCGGAGGCGTCACGCGGGAGACTGGTCGGCATGACCGAGAGCGCCGCCCCCCAGAGCGAACACCGCACCGTGCTGTTGCGCGGTGGAGAAGTCCACAGCCCCGCCGATCCCTTCGCCACCGCGATGGTCGTTGAACGCGGCCATGTCGCCTGGGTCGGCTCGGAGGGCGCGGCGGACTCCTTCGCCCCCGGTGTCGACGAGGTCGTCGACCTCGAAGGCGCGCTCGTCACCCCCGCGTTCACCGACGCCCATGTCCACACGACGGCCACCGGGCTCGCCCTCACCGGCCTCGACCTTTCCGGTGCCCGGAGCCTGCCGGAGGCGCTCGGTCTCGTACGCGCCCACCGCGCCGCACACCCCGAGGACCGGATTCTGCTCGGTCACGGCTGGGATTCCGCCCGCTGGCCCGAACAGCGCCCACCGTCCCGCGCCGAGCTCGACGAAGCCGCGGCCGGCCGGCCGCTGTACCTGACGCGGATCGACGTCCACTCGGCCGTGGTGACCACCGCGCTGCTCGACCTGGTCGCCGGCGTCACCTCGCTCACCGGCTACCACCCGGACGCCCCGCTGACCGGCGCCGCCCACCACGCCGTGCGGGCGACGGCGTACGGCGCCGTCACCGCGCGGCAGCGAGCCGACGCGCAGCGGGCGGCCCGCCACCGGGCCGCGTCCCTCGGCATCGGCAGCGTCCACGAGTGCGCGGGCCCGGAGATCTCCGGCGAGGAGGACTTCACCGCGCTGCTGAGGCTGGCCGCCGAGGAGCCGGGACCGCGCGTCCACGGGTACTGGGCGGAATCGGTCACCGACGAGAAGGGTGCCCGGCGCGTGCGCGAACTGGGCGCCGTCGGAGCCGCCGGTGATCTCTTCGTCGACGGTTCGCTCGGCTCCCACACGGCCTGCCTGCACGAGCCGTACGCCGACGCCCCCCACACCGGTACCGCCCACCTCGACGCGGCCGCCGTCGCGGCCCATGTGGCCGCCTGCACCGAAGCCGGACTCCAGGCCGGATTCCACGCCATCGGCGACGCCGCGATCAGCGCGGTCACCGAAGGGGTACGGGCCGCCGCCGAGCGCCTCGGCCTGCCGCGTATCCGGGCCGCCAGGCACCGCGTGGAGCACGCCGAGATGCTCACCCCGGCCACTGTCGCCGCCTTCGCCGAACTGGGCCTCACCGCCTCCGTCCAGCCCGCCTTCGACGCGGCCTGGGGCGGCGAGGACGGCATGTACGCCCAGCGGCTCGGCGGCGAGCGCGCCCGTACGCTGAATCCGTACGCCGCCCTGCTGCGCGCCGGCGTCCCGCTCGCCTTCGGGTCCGACAGCCCGGTCACCCCGCTCGACCCGTGGGGCACCGTGCGGGCGGCGGCCTTCCACCGCACCCCCGAGCACCGGATCTCCGTCCGGGCGGCGTTCACCGCCCATACGCGCGGCGGATGGCGCGCCCTCGGCCGGGACGACGCGGGCACGCTGGTGCCCGGCGCCCCCGCCGACTACGCCGTCTGGCGCACCGAGGAACTGGTGGTCCAGGCCCCCGACGACCGGGTGGCCCGGTGGTCCACCGACCCCCGCTCGGGAACGCCCGGCCTGCCCGACCTCACACCGGGCCGCCCGCTGCCCGTATGCCTGCGGACCGTCATCGGCGGCCACACGGTGTTCGTGCGTCCGAACGAGTGACGTACGGACATTTCGCACCGCCGGCCGGCGCTTCCCGCCGTCTGCCGCGACCTGCGGCTCTTCCCCGCTGACCTGGTGATTCGGGCCAACACCGCAGGTCGGGCGGCTGTTGACAGTAGGCAGTCACCGGCCGGTAGGTTCGGCCGGGTCCACCAAGGACGTCCGTCCGGCGGCCTCCACACAGTCGTCGAACGCCGCTGGGCCATGGGGGGTGTGCCGCACCGGCGCACCGCCGCTGGGAGCCAGGTCCAGCACCCGCGTCACGGGGGCGAGGGAAGGTGTCAGCCGGCCGGCAGGTGCGACCCGGATGGGGCCCCGGCGTTCAGTAGACAACGGCTTTCGGTCGACCCGCAGCCAGCGGGTCCCAGGTCGGCCCGAAGGACGCCGGGTCCCGATCCGCAGGAGCGCTTCCGCGCCCCGCGTCGCGTAGGAAATACCTCTTCGGCACCCGATCTCCGGACATCGGCCCCCGGTCGGTCCGACACCCGGCCACCATGATGACCGAGGGGGGCGGCGCGCTCGCTAAGGTGGTGCTCCGGTGTGCAGCGACGACATCGGCGTACAGCGACTAAGGGGCAGCAGTGGACGACGGTGGTCAGCGGCGGTACGGACCGCTCGGCACGGCCTTGGTGATCATCCCGACCTTCAACGAGGCCGAGAACATCAAGCCGATCGTTGCCCGGGTGCGCGCCGCCGTGCCGGCGGCCGACATCCTCATCGCCGACGACAACAGCCCCGACGGCACGGGCAAGATCGCCGACGAACTGGCCGCCGTGGACAGCCAGGTGCGCGTACTGCACCGCAAGGGCAAGGAAGGGCTCGGCGCCGCCTACCTGGCGGGCTTCCGCTGGGGCATCGACCACGGGTACGGCGTCCTCGTCGAGATGGACGCCGACGGCTCCCACCAGCCCGAGGAGCTGCCCCGCCTGCTGACCGCGCTGAAGGGCGCCGACCTCGTTCTCGGCTCGCGCTGGATGCCCGGCGGCCGGGTCGTCAACTGGCCCAAGACCCGGGAGCTGCTGTCCCGGGGCGGCAGCACCTACTCACGGGTCCTGCTCGGCGTCCCGATCCGCGATGTCACCGGCGGCTTCCGCGCCTTCCGTACGCGGACCCTGGAGGGGCTCGGCCTCGACGCCGTCTCCTCCCAGGGCTACTGCTTCCAGGTCGACCTGGCCCGCCGCGCGGTCGCGGCCGGGTTCCATGTGGTCGAAGTGCCCATCACCTTCGTCGAGCGCGAGCTGGGCGATTCCAAGATGAGCCGGGACATCGTCGTCGAGGCGCTGTGGCGCGTGACGGCCTGGGGCGTCGAGTCCCGGGCGAACCGATTCCTCGGCCGTAAGACCTCCGGTCCGGCCTGATCATTTCGATCACCCCGGTACGCGCTCCCGGCCCCTGCCCAGGCACACTGGGGGTATGACGACCGCTCCGCCTCCCCGGCCCGTTCCCCAGCGTCCCCGCTCGCGCGCCCGCGCCTTCGTGCCGCTGGCCGTCGCTGTCTGGTTGGCGCTGGAGATCTGGCTGCTGATCACCGTGGCCGATCTCGCGGGCGGACTCACCATCCTGTTCCTGCTCGTCGGCGCGTTCGTGCTCGGCGCCGTCGTCATCAAGCGCGCCGGCCGCCGGGCCTTCGGCAATCTCACCGAGACGGTGCGTCGCGCGCAGCGGCAGCAGCAGGAGCACCCGGGCGAGCCCCTCACGCCCGATCCGGAGGCGGGGAAGAACCGCAACGGCTTCCTCATGCTGGGCGGCCTGCTGATCATGATCCCGGGACTCGTCACGGATGTGCTGGGGCTGCTGCTGCTCATCCCGCCGGTACGGACAGCGCTCGGCGGATACGTGGAGCGGTCCCTGGAACGCCGGATGAGCGGGATGGCCGCCCCGGGCACCCTGGGGGACGCCTTCCAGCAGGCCCGGATGCGCCAGCCGGACGGCAAGGTGGTCCAGGGAGAGGTCATCAAGAACGACGACCCCCGGCGCCCGAGCCGCCCCGGCGACGACGGCCCGCGCCCGCCGCTGGCCCCGTAGACCCGCCCCGTGGACCGGCCCCGTGGACCCCGCCGAAAGCGCGATCCGCGGGAAAGCGCACAGCGGAAGCGCACAGCGAAAAGCCGCAGGCTGCGGCACACACTCGGTGTGACGCAGCCCGCGGCTGTTCTGTTGTCGCTCGTTGTGCGGTGGTTACGCGGTCAGGCGGACTTCCGGCTGTCCCGCGGGTGCACGGCGATGTTCATGGCGCCGGAGCGCAGGACCGCCAGCCTCTCGGCCAGCACCTCCTCCAGCTCCTCGCGTGTGCGCCGCTCCATGAGCATGTCCCAGTGCGTACGCGCAGGCTTGCCCTTCTTCTCTTCGGGGCCATCCCCGTCCACCAGGAGTGCCATGGCGCCACACGCCTTGCACTCCCACTCCGGCGGAATTTCCGCCTCTACCGAGAACGGCATCTCAAATCGATGTCCGTTCTGGCATGCGTACTCCACCGCCTGGCGCGGGGCCAGATCGATGCCGCGGTCCGTCTCGTAGCTGGTAACCACAAGTCGCGTGCCGCGGAGAGCTCGCTCACTCATGAATCGTGCCTCCCGGGCTTGTCGCCCACAGGACAGGTGTCGCTGTCGTCGTCATCCGGTCAACGTCCGGTCGGCGGTAAAGATTCCCGTTCCGGGTCATGCGTCGCCCGTCGTGCCGCCCCTTGTTCTACCCACCAGTGCCCGGTTTGTCACATCTGGCAGAGGATGTCACCTAGCGAATTGAATTCTTCAGTACGCAGTAACGGTCCGCCTGGCAGGCCAAACGCGTACACTACCGCCCTTTGACTTCAACGTCTAAATCCGCGCCGGTA
The DNA here is from genome assembly GCF_044454085.1 of Streptomyces sp. NPDC051569. Taxonomy (NCBI): domain Bacteria; kingdom Bacillati; phylum Actinomycetota; class Actinomycetes; order Kitasatosporales; family Streptomycetaceae; genus Streptomyces; species Streptomyces sp. NPDC051569. The sequence goes on along the minus strand of NZ_JBITDJ010000026.1, from coordinate 34,301 downwards.
CGGGGTTTCCCGCGGCGGCTATCGCCCGCCCGATCGGAACCCTCGCGAGCAGGCCGAACCCGAGCAGGAAGAACACCACCAGCGAGATGATCGCATCCCGGTAGCTCCCGGTGAGCTGATACGCGAGCCCGAACACCAGTGGCCCCAGCCAGCTCAGTCCCCGGTCGCTCATCTCGTACGCGGAGAAGTACTCGGCCTCCTTACCGCGCGGCACCAGATGCGAGAACAGCGAGCGGGACAGCGCCTGGCTGCCGCCCAGCACCAGCCCGATCGCCGAGGCCAGCAGGTAGAAGGCGACCGGCGCCCCCGCGGGCAGGAAGTACCCGGCCCCGAGGATCAGCGTCCAGACGGCCAGGGACGCGAGAATGGTCCGCTTGGCGCCGTACGACCGGGCCATCCGGCCCATGCCCAGGGCGCCCGCCACCGCCAGGATCTGCACCAGCAGCACGGCCGTGATGAGAGTCGTCTGGTCCAGGCCCAGCTCCTCGGAGCCGTAGATCGAGGCCTGGGAGATCACGGTCTGGATCCCGTCGTTGTAGACGAGATAGGCGAGCAGGAAGGAGAGCGTCAGGGGATGCCGTCGCATGTCCCGCAGCGTCGTCATCAGCTGCCGCCAGCCCGTGCCCACGGCTCCCTCGCCGCTCGGCGGCAGCCTGCGGTCGCGCAGCCTGCGGAGCGGGACGAGGGTGAAGGCGCCCCACCAGACGCCGGCCGAGGCCAGACAGATCCGCACCGCCGTCGATTCGGATACCCCGAAGGAGTCATGACCCGTGTAGAGGACGAGATTGAGCACCAGGACGAAGGCGCCCGAGGTGTAACCGAAGGCCCAGCCCCGCGAGGAGACGGAGTCCCGCTCCTCGGGCCCGGCTATCTGCGGCAGATACGCGTTGTAGAGGACCATCGAGACCGACAGGGAGGCGTTCGCCACGATCAGCAGCAGCGCGCCCAGCAGATAGCGGTCGCCGTCCAGGAAGAACATGCCCGTCGTGGCGGCCGCGCCCAGATAGGCGGCGACGGCGAGCAGTGGTTTCTTGCGTCCCGTACGGTCCGCCGCCGCGCCCGCCAGCGGCATCACCAGCACCGCCACCACGACCGACACCGAGACCGCGTACGCGAAGACCGACCCGGCGCGCACGGGGACGCCCAGCGGATGGACGAAGCCGTCCGCGTCGGCGGCCGCTTTCGCCACCGACGTCAGATACGGGCCGAGGAAGACCGTGAGCACGCTCGTCGAATAGACGGAGCAGGCGAAGTCGTAGAAGTACCAGCCGCGTTGCTCGCGCCGGCGGTCCGCCGCCGCGCTGTCGTCGGCCCGGTCCACGGTGTCAGCGGTCACCCCGCGCCCCCTCGCTCTCCCCGTGCGGACGTCCTGTCCGCCCCGCCCGGTCACTGCCAGACCCCCCGCGCGGTGAACACCGCACGCAGAACATCCAGTTGATCGGTCATGATGCCATCCACGCCGAGATCCAGGAGCGCCGCCATCCGCTCCGGTTCGTTGACCGTCCAGACATGGACCTGCAGGCCGCGCGCGTGTGCCGTCCGCACGAAGCGCTCGTCCACCACCCGGATGCCGTTCTGGCTCTCCGGGACCTGTGCGCAGACCGCGCCGGTACGGACCGGGGCGGGGATTCCGTACGAGCGGAGCCGCAGGCCCAGTACGCCCCGTACGCCGTACGAGGTGGCGAGCCGGGGGCCCGCGAGAGCGGCCGCGGCGGCCACCCGCGCCTCGGAGAAGGAGCCCACACAGATCCGGTCCCAGCTGCCGGTCCTGCGGATCAGCTCGATCAGCGGGACCAGGGCGGGCGCGGCCTTGATGTCCACGTTCCAGCGCGCCTCGGGAAACTCCTCCAGCAACTCCTCGAAGAGCGGCAGCGGTTCACTCCCCGCCACCCTGGCCTGGCGCACCTCGTCCCAGGGCAGGTCGCCGATCCGGCCCCGGGCGTCCGTCACCCTGTCCAGGGTCGCGTCGTGGAAGGCGACGAGCCGGCCGTCCGAGGTGGCGTGCACATCGGTCTCGAAGTAGCGGTAACCGAGTGCGGCCGCGCGCCGGAACGCGGCGGCGGTGTTCTCCAGGCCGTCCGCCGCGCCGCCGCGATGGGCGAACGGGATCGGTGCCGGTCGGTCCAGGTAGGGGTGGGATACGCGAGTCACCGCCGCAGTATGGCCTGCCCAGGTGACCCGGTGGTGACCACCGCGCTGCCACCGTCCGCCGCCGGGACGGCGAAGACCCGCAGGAAGAGCTGGGCGAGAGGTCCGATGGCCAGGGCGTACGCCACCGTGCCGATCCCCACCGTGCCGCCGAGCGTGAAGCCGGTGGCGACGACCGTGAGTTCGATCGCCGTGCGGACCAGTCGGACCGAGCGGCCGGTCAGCCGGTGTACGGCGGTCATCAGGCCGTCCCGTGGACCCGGGCCGAAGCGTGCCGCGATGTAGAGGCCGGTGGCCGCGCCGTTGAGGACGATGCCTGTCCCCAGCATCGCGGCCCGGACGGCCGTGCCGCGGCCGTCCGGGATCGTGGCGAGGGCGGCGTCCAGCGCGATGCCGACGGCGACGACATTGGAGACGGTGCCGAGCCCCGGGCGTTGCCGGAGCGGGATCCACAGCAGCAGGACGGCGGCGCCGACGGCGATCGATACGACGCCCATGCTCAGCCCGGTGAGCCCGGCCAGCCCCTGGTGCAGTACGCCCCACGGCTCAAGCCCGAGGCCGGCCCGGACGAGGAGCGCCGCGCTCACCCCGTACAGCGCGAGACCGGCGTAGAGCTGGGCCAGTCGGCGGGGAAGATGAAGTCCGCGAAAATCGGACGGGATGGACATATTGCTGCCCCCGGATGCGATGGTGGACTGACACATGTCACTCTGTGGCTGGTCGGAGGAGGCCAACCATGGCCAATTCGGGAAAGGTGGACTGACTTTCATGGTGCAGTGGACCTCGGCGGTCGGAGCAGCTCAGCTCGCCCGGCAGCTCAACGCTCAGCAGCGGCCCGCCGGCCCCGGTGCCCGCCGTCCCTCGGCCTACCAGGCCCTCGCCGACGGCATCCGGCTGCTCGTCCTGGAAGGCCGGGTCGCCGTGGCAGCCCGGCTCCCCGCCGAACGCGAACTGGCCCTCTCGCTGTCCGTGAGCCGCACGACCGTGGCGGCCGCGTACGAGACGCTGCGCGCCGAAGGATTCCTGGAGTCCCGCAGGGGCGCGGGCAGCTGGACCGCCGTACCGGCCGGCAATCCGCTGCCGGCGCGGGGGCTCGAACCCCTGCCGCCGGAGTCGCTCGGCTCGATGATCGATCTCGGCACCGCCGCGCTGCCCGCCCCGGAGCCGTGGCTGACCCGGGCCTTCCAGGGGGCGCTGGAGGAGCTCACGCCGTACGCGCACACCCACGGCGACTACCCGGCCGGGGTGCCCGCGCTGCGGCGGATGCTCGCCGACCGCTATACCGCGCTCGGCGTTCCGACCATGCCCGAGCAGATCATGGTCACCACCGGCGCGATGGGCGCGATGGACGCGATCTGCCATCTCTTCGCGGGCCGGGGCGAGCGGGTCGCGGTCGAGTCCCCCTCGTACGCGAACATCCTCCAGCTGATGCGGGAGGCGGGCGCGCGGCTGGTGCCGGTCGCCATGGCGGAGGGGCTGGCCGGCTGGGACGTGGGGCGCTGGCGCCAGGTGCTGCGGGAAGCGGCCCCCCGGCTCGCCTACGTCGTCGCCGACTTCCACAACCCGACCGGCGCGCTTGCCGACGAGGACCAGCGGCGCCGGCTGGTCGACGCGGCGCGCTCGGCGGGCACGGTGCTCGTCGTCGACGAAACCATGTCCGAGCTGCATCTGGAGCCGGACATCGACATGCCCCGGCGGGTCTGCGCCTTCGACCCCGCGGGCAGCACGGTGCTCACGGTCGGCTCGGCCAGCAAGGCGTTCTGGGCGGGCATGCGGATCGGATGGGTGCGCGCGGCGCCCGATGTGATCAGGTCCCTGGTCGCGGCCCGCGCGTACGCCGACCTCGGCACCCCGGTCCTCGAACAGCTCGCCGTCGACTGGCTGATGCGGACCGGCGGCTGGGAGGAGGCGGTCGCCCTGCGGCGGGCCCAGGCGCGGGAGAACCGGGACGCGCTGGTGACGGCGGTACGCGCGGAGCTGCCCGGCTGGGAGTTCGACGTGCCGCGCGGCGGGCTGACCCTGTGGGTGCGGACCGGCGGGCTGTCGGGCTCGCGCCTGGCCGAGGTGGGTGAACGGGTCGGCGTGCGGGTGCCGTCGGGGCCGCGCTTCGGGGTCGACGGGGCCTTCGAGGGGTACGTGCGGCTGCCGTTCACCGTGAGCGGCCCGGTCGCCGTCGAGGCGGCGGCCCGGCTGGCGGCCGCGGCCCGCCTCGTGGAGTCCGGGGCGAAGGCCGGCACGGATGTGCCGCGCACCTTCGTCGCCTGACGGCCTGGCGCCGGATCAGCCCCTGGGGGCGGCCGCGGACACGGGGAGGCCGGCAGTCAGCCCTCCGCCGGCACCGTGGCGGGGGCCGGTCCGTCGACGCGGTCCGGTTCCCCGTCCGGCACCCGCTCGTGGGCCGGTTCCTGCTCGTGCGCCGGTTCCTGCTCGTACGCCGGTGCCTGGTCGAGCGGAGTGTGACGTTCCGGCAGCAGGTACAGCACGGCCCGGCGGTGCGCCTCGCTCGTCGCGTCGTCGTACGGGTCGGGCGTCGCCGGGACCTGGAGCCTGAGCACCGGGCCGGTGCCGAGCCGCGCGTAGCCCCGGCCGGGCGGGATGTCCGGCGTGGGCGTGGTGTGCGGCGGCGCCCCGAGTACCGCCTCCAGCTGGAAGGGCGCGGCGGGCCCGAGGACGACCCGGGCGGGGGTGTGCGTCCGTACGGTCTCGCTCAGTGCGTCCAGATGGTCGAGCTGCTCGGCCACGACCACCGTGACCTGCGCGGCTCTGCCGTGGCGCAGGGGCACCTGCAGCAGCTGCTGCGGATCGGGCCGCCCGTCGGCGGCGGCGAGATGCCCGAAGACGCTCGGCCGGTCCACCAGGATCCACAGCGGCCGTTTGGTGTCCTCGGGGGCGGGATGGCCCGACTGGCGGGCGCGGTTGGCGGCGATGAGCCGGCGCTCCGTCTCGTTCGCGGCCCATTCGAGGCTGGAGAGCGCCCCGGCCAGTCCGCACTCGACGGCCAGCACCCCCGCGCGCCCCGTCAGGCAGGCGAACTCGCCGGTGCCGCTGCCCTCCACGATCAGGATGTCGCCGTGCTGGAGTGCCTGGAGGGCGAGGGAGCGCAGCAGGCTCGTCGCGCCGCTGCCCGGCCGGCCGACGACCAGCAGGTGCGGTTCGGTGGAGCGCGGGCCGGTGCGCCAGATCACCGGGGGCGCGTCCCGCGTGCCGTCGCCCGACAGGACCGGGACGGTGCGCTGGACCGCGCCGTCGTCGGTGAAGCCGAGTACGGACTCGCCGGGGACGGTGACGAAGCGCTGGGCGGCGATGGCGGTGGACAGCGCGGGAAGTACCCGCATCACCAGCACATTGCCCTCCTCGTCCCAGTCGAAGAGGTATTCGCGGCCGCGTCCGGACTTGGCGTGCAGCAGTTGCTCGATCCGGGCGCGTGCCTCGGGCTCGCCGTCGGGGAAGTACGGCGGATACGCCACCTGGAGCTGGGTCAGGCGTCCGTCGCCGTCGAAGGCGTGCTCACTGAAGGCCGTACTCCACGCGCCACCGTGGGTGAAGAGCGGACTCGGGTCCTCCGGTACGGAGAAGTAGGGCACCAGGGCCTCGTAGAGGGACTGGAGCCGCTTCACCTCCGCTTCGTCGGGCCCGGTCCGCACGGGCGTACGGTCCCGTCCCTGCCAGCCGGCCACGGCCATCACCGAGATCAGGGCCAGCAGCGGCCCGTACGGGATGAGCGCGACCACCAGGACGCAGGCCGTGGTCAGGAACAGCGCGGGACCGCGCCGTTCCCTGGGCGTACCGGCCCATTTCCGGCGTCCCGCGGCGGCCAGCAGCCGCAGACCACGCACGATCGTGATCAGCGGATGGAGAACGTCGGTGGCGCTGTCGGCGGCCGAGCGGGCCAGGTCGCGACTGCGAGCGATCCGGTCGCTGCCGCTGCTCAGAATGCGGGGGAGTGGTCGCCGGGCCACGTCTGTCTCCTGACGGTGCGGAAGGGATGGGCGAGTGTCAGAACTTGATCCCGCCCAGGAGGCCGGCGAGGCTCGCGCCGCCGGCCGTGATGCTCGGCGCGATGGCGGTGCCCGCCAGGTAGAAGCCGAAGAGGGCGCACACCATCGCGTGCGACGCCTTGAGCCCGTCCTTCCTGAAGAAGAGGAAGACGATGATTCCGAGCAGCACGACGCCTGACATCGACAGAATCATGAGGGTTCTCCTGGTTGAGGGGACAGTCACCATGAGTTCTTCCAGGATCACCGAAAGTATCTATGCGACAAAAGGTGCAAATGAGTGAAATGTCAGCTATTTCACTGCACTGGCCTACGTCGGAACGCTCCCCGGGTGGCGGACCGACCGGAGCGCCTGTCGCGCTCCGCCCGCGCGATGATCCCCGGCGCGGGGGTGCCCGGCCAGGCCGCCGTACGGGCAGTAGCCTGTCGGTTCACTCGTATGGCACCCCTGCCGTACGGGCAGGTCAACGGCGTGAAAGGCGGCCCATCGATGAGCGAAGCACCGGATTCCGAGGTGATCGCGCTGGCGACGAAGATCTTCGGTCTGGCCCGGCAGGGCGAGACGGCACCGCTCATCGCCTATGTCGAGGCGGGAGTCTCCCCCGACCTCTCCAACGACAGGGGCGACTGCCTGGTCATGCTCGCCGCCTATCACGGGCACGCGGAGACCGTGGAGGCGCTGCTCGCACGCGGCGCCGACCCGGACAGGACCAACGACCGTGGCCAGACCCCGCTCGCCGGCGCCGTCTTCAAGGGTGAGGACGCGGTGATCCGCGCGCTGCTGGCGGGCGGGGCCGATCCGGCCGGAGGGACTCCCTCCGCCGTGGATACCGCGCGGATGTTCGGGAAGGCTGACCTCCTGGAGTTGTTCGGAACCCAGTGACATCGGACACCGTACGATCGGCCGGCCATCGGGGGCGGCGGTAGGAAGGGGCCGGGGCCGGTGGCCACCGGCGCCCGACTCCGCTTCCCGCGTGCCGGTGGGTCTAAATGTGGTCGCGGTGGCGAAATGGCTGGGTCATCATGACGTCGGGCCTGCGAGAGGCCACCGACGAGAGGCAGGGAAGATGATTCGCACCAAGCGGAAGACGACAATCGGCCGAACATGTTGCCGCGCTGCGTAGGCATTCATCCCCCCGGTCGCGTCGACAGCTTGATGTGAGGCTTTTCCCATGTTTGATCCAGTCATAGCGCCGAGCGGCACCCTGCTCGGCCTGTTGCAGAGGGGCCGCGGCGACGGCACGCTGCACGCGCTCGCCGCGCCCCGCGCGGAGGCGCTCGCCGCCCTCAACCACTGCGTACTGAACGACCCGCGCCACGACTGGCAGGTCGAGAACCGCTCGCTCTACTACGCGCGTCTGTACCTGGATCTCCACGGCGGTCTCGACGCCGTCGACCACCATCTCTTCCGGGCCGAGGACCACTTCGACACCGAGGAGTCCAGGACCGGGCTCTCGCTCTCCGTACTCGGCCACCTCGCCTCGTACGGCCGGGCCGACGCCCTGGACCTGCTGCGCCGCTACGCCGCCGTCGGTGCTAACTGGGCCTGGGCCCTGGACGAGCTGGCCCTGCGGGACGACGACGCGGGGCTGCGCGCGCTCGCCCCGCCCATCCTCGCCCGCTTCCCCGCGACCCCGGAAGGCGAGGCCGAGCTGGCGTCCGCCGTACGGGACGCCTTCGAGCCCCGGCCCTGGCGGCTCTGGGCGGACGACCCGCGCGAGGCGGTCGGCGCGCGGATCAGGGCGGCCGGCGAACAGGGCTCGTTCGACCGCTGGCAGCGTCAGCTGCGGCCGGCCGGACCCCGCCCCGGCTGGAGCGTCCAGGCCGTCTTCGACTGGGCGCAGCAGGCACTCGAACGCGGCGCGGTGCTCCATGTGCCCGCCGCCCGGTGTCTCGCCGCCGTCGCGGGACCCGGCGACCGCCCGATGATCGTGGAGGCCGCCCGGGGCGGGCCCGACGGCGCCCGCTGCGCGGCGCTCCACTATCTCGCCGAGATCCGCGACCCCGTCGTCCTCGACCTCATCGAGGCGGCGGCGCTCAGCCCTGACCGCACCGTCGCCGACGCCGCTGTCTCCGCCTTCGAGCGGATGGCGGGCGGGGAGGCCGTCGACCGCGCCCGCGGCTGGGTGCACCGGCCCGACGCCCTCGGCGCCTCCGCCGCCGGAGTGCTCGCCACCCGGGGCGGCACCCAGGACACCCAGCTGGTGCTGGGCGCGCTGCGCGAGACCGTACGGGCCGACGGGCCCGACGCCCCCCTGCTGTGGACCCTCGTCGACGGCGCCGGCCGCCTCGGCATCGTCTGCGCCGCACCCGTACTGCGCCATGTGTACCGGGAGACCGCGTCCTCACAACTGCGCGGGCGCGCGGCACGCGCCCTGGCCGCCACCGACCCCTCCTACGCCACCGGATTCGCCGTCGAATGCCTGTGGGACTGCGAGGAGACCACCCGGGAGGTCGCCGCGCTGCACGCCGAGACCGCGGACGTACGGGTGGCGGAACGGCTGCGGCGACTCGCCGCGGACCCCGCCGAGGAGGCCGAGGTGCAGACCGCCGTACGCAGCCGGATCGGGCCGGACACCGCAGCGCTGTGAGACGGCCCGTAGCCGCTCTGTGGACACCCTCGGAGACGTGAGACCCGCCTCGAACGGGGTGAGGGCCCGCCGTCGCGGGCCCTCCGGATCGCTCCTGCGACAACTCGGTGGCCGCGTTCCTGGCGGGCCCACGGCGCCCCGCTGCCGCGCGTCCCGGCACCGGGACCCGGCTCTGACGGAGCGCCGCGATGACCACGAGGCCCGGGAGACCGGCGCCTGGTGGTGCCTCGGGGAGCCGGGCCGATCCGGCCCACCTCAGCGCCGTACCGCCACGAAACGCACCGGCGTCCCCGGCGCCGCCTGCGCCGCCGCCGCCAGGTCCCGCGCCCCGACCACCCCCACCACCGGATAGCCGCCGGTCGTCGGATGGTCGGCGAGGAACACCACGGGGCGGCCGTCCGGCGGCACCTGCACGGCCCCCACCACCATGCCCTCGCTGGGCAGCTCGGCGGTGACGGCGCGCTCCAGGGGCGGTCCTTCGGTGCGCAGCCCGATGCGGTTGCTCGCCGACGACACCCGGTACGTCCGCGTGACCAGCGTCCGCAGCGCCCCGCCGGTGAACCAGTCGTCGCGCGGCCCGAGCCGCAGACGCAGCACCAGTTCGGCCGGCGGAGCCACGCACGGCACCCAGTCGACCGGCGCCGCCGGGCCGGCCGGGGGCCCCAGCGGCAGGACGGTCCCGTCCCGCAGCGGTGCGGGGCCGAGGCCCGACAACAGATCGGTGGCGCGGCTGCCGAGGACCGGTTCGACCACGATCCCGCCGCCGAAGGCCAGGTAGGAACGGACCCCCGAGGCCGCCGCCCCGACATCGAGCAGCGCACCCGCCGGGACCCGTACGGGAGCGCCCCAGGCGACGGGCCGCCCGTCGACCGTGACCGGGCAGGGTGCCCCGGCGACCGCCACCGTCACCGCGTCACGCGGCCGCACCGCGCAGCCGCTCAGCGTCGTCTCCAGGGCAGCCGCGCCCTCCGGATTGCCCGCCAGCCGGTTGGCCAGCCGCAGGGCGGGCAGATCGAGCGCCCCGGAACGCGGCACCCCCAGATGCGCCCTCCCGAACCGCCCCAGGTCCTGCACCGTGCTCAGCGCCCCGGCACGGACCACCGTGCAGGCCCGTTCCCTCATCGGCCGTCCTCCAGCACGAACCGCACCCGCGTGCCCGGGGCCAGCAGCGCGGCGGGCTCGCGCGCCGGGTCCCACAGGACGGCGTCCGTCGTACCGATCAGCCACCAGCCGCCGGGGGAGGAGCGCGGATACACCCCGGTGTACGGGCCCGCGAGACCGACCGAGCCCGCCGGTACGGAGGTCCGGGGCGTGGGCCTGCGGGGCACGGCGTACCGCTCGTCGAGACCGGTGAGATAGCCGAACCCGGGCGCGAACCCGCAGAACGCGACCCGGAATTCGGTGGCCGAGTGGATGCGCGCGACATCCCGCTCCGACACCCCCCACAGCGCCGCGACCTCCGCCAGATCGGGGCCGTCGTACCGGACCGGCAGCGTGGACGGCCGGGAGGTGTCCGCCGCCCGCGCGGGCACGGCGGGCACCTCCCAGTCGCGCAGGCGCGCGGCGAAAGCGGCCGGGTCGTCGAGTCCGTCGAGCAGTACGGTGCGCGCGGCGGGCACGATCTCGCCTACCGGCGGCAGGGTGCCGGCGGCGCGGCGCCGCAGCAGTTCGGCGTGGAGCGCGGCCGTCCGGTCGCCGTCGGGCAGCTCGACGAGGAGCGCGTGGTCGCCGACGGGCAGCACCCTCATACGAAGGACTCCACCCTGACTCCGGCGGCTTCCAGTTCCCCGCGCACGCGCCGGGCGATATCGACCGCACCCGGGGTGTCGCCGTGCAGGCAGAGCGACCGGGCGCGGACCGGGACGGACTGCCCGCACCGGGACGTGACCACGCCGGACCGGGCCATGCGCACGGAGCGTTCCACGACGGCCGCCGGATCGTCGATCACGGCGCCGTCCTGTCCGCGCGGCACGAGGGTGCCCTCCGCCGTGTAGGCCCGGTCGGCGAACGCCTCGGTGACGACCGGCAGTCCGGCCCGCTCCGCCCGCTCGTGCAGCACCGATCCCGGCAGGCCGAGCAGCGGCAGCCGCTCGCCGGTCAGCTTGACGCCCTCGACGACGGCCTCGGCCTGCTCCTCGTCGTGGACGACCCGGTTGTACAGCGCGCCGTGCGGTTTCACGTACGCGACCCGGGCGCCCGCCGCTCTGGCGAACACCTCCAGCGCACCGATCTGGTAGGCGATCTCGGCGGCCAGCTCGTCCCCCGGTACGTCCATCGAGCGCCGGCCGAAACCGGCCAGATCGCGGTACGAGACCTGGGCCCCGATCCGTACCCCGCGCTCCGCGGCCCACGCGCAGACCCGCCGCATCGTCGCCGGATCCCCCGCATGGAAGCCACAGGCCACATTGGCGCTCGTGACGACGGTGAGGAGTTCTTCGTCCTCGGTCAGCCGCCAGCGGCCGAAGCCCTCGCCGAGGTCGGCGTTGAGATCGATGGACGCCCGGGTCATGGAGCCGCCTTCGGATCGGGGCAGAGGAATGCGCACCCTCCTGGAGCTGAGAAAGCGTAGAGGATCGTCGAACGTGACGGACGATTCGCGGCGGCCGCACGAGCCGTGTCCCTTAAGAGTCGTGTCCCGCACGAGCCGTGTCCCGTACGAGCCGTGTCCCGTACGGAACGGACAACCGCGCGAAGCCCTCCGGCCGGGCGGCCGGGAGGGGGCGGAACGGATACCGGCCGACTGCCTCGGCCACCCGCCGGGAGCGGTCAGGCATGGCGGGCGGACCGGGCGGACCGGGCGCTGACGGTGGCACGCGGCGGGGGCCGGCCCTGGTCGCTCTGCGCCGTTTCGGCCGTTGTCGGTGCGAGGACCTAATCTGTTCAGCGTGACTTCGCCTGCCTCGACGGAATTCGTTCCGCCCCAGCTCAGCGCGGGGCCGAGGCCCGCCCAGGGCCCGGCCGCCGACGAAGGGCTCGCGCGGCGGCTGCGCGCGCTCGCCTGCACCGCGCCGCTGCACGATCTGGACACCCGCAAGGCCAATCTCGCGGGGGAGTACTCGGTCTACGCGATGGCCGAAGTGGCGCTCTCCGCCATCGATCTGGTCACCCTGAACATGGACTTCGACACCGGCGCCGACCACGAGCAGATAGTGACCAGACTGCTGCCGCGCGTCGCCGCCCAGGCGCCCGCCCGGCCGGCCGCGGAGCACGAGCGGGTCGCCCGCTGGGTGCTGGAGAACCTGATCAACGTCGGCAGCGTGGACCGCGGATTCCGCGCGGTCTACGGCACGTTCGGCACCGACGGCGTCTACACGCGCAGGGACTACGACTTCAAGCTCATCGAGGAAGTGCCGGGCCACGGGGGCAGCGTCTATCTCCGGACCACCGACGAGGCGGTGAACGTGCTGGTCGGAGCGCTCGACACGGATGTCACCAGCGCGCAGATCGCCGCCGAGGTCAAGCTGGAGGTCCTGATCAGCAGGGGCCGGCTCGCCGATGCCCAGCTCGCCGCCGAACAGGCCCGCTACCGCACCGTGCAGTACGCGGAAACGCTCCGCAGGACGCTGGAGGCGACCCGCCGCAACGTGCGCGCGGTCGACTGGCTCAACGCCGTCCCGGACATGATCGACGAGGCGCTCGACCACGTCGCCGACCGGTACCGCCACGAGAACGCGATCCTCACCAACATCCGCAAGGCGCGCGACGAGGCCGAGACCGGAGCCGACCCCAGGACGGCCGAGCACAAGCGCCGCGCCGCCGAGCTGGTCGACATCGTCAAGGACTGCATCCGCCGCCACACCCAGCTGCAGTCCCGGCTGCTGGAGGCGGGCCCGCTGTTCCGCGCCGAACAGGACCGGCAGGCGTTCGCCCGGCCCACCGCGCACACCGGACTCGATCTGTACGGCCAGCTCCTCGGGCCGCTGCTGCCGCTCCCCGTGGAGCAGGCGACGCGGGTGACCGACGCGTTCTTCGCCCGGGGCACCGGCCTGCGCACCCCCGCCTCCGTCCGGGTCGGCGACCTCGTCGACCTCCTGCTGACGCCCCCGGTCGAACGCGAACACCTGGGCGCCGAGATGCCCGAGCCGGACCTGATCGCGACACCGGACGACAGCCGCTTCAGCGAGGAACAGCTGGCGACCGCGAAGGAACTGCTCGACCTGGAGCACGACGCCCCGCGCCGGCTGTCCGGCCTGCTGGCCGAGGCTCGCCGGCGCGATCCCGAACTGCCGTATCTGGTCGCTCTCCTGGCCATCCACGCGGCCAGCCCCCCGGTGGGCACGGCCTACCGCCAGGGCGAGAAGCGCCTGCTGTTCGCCGTCGACGACGGCACTCCGCTCGACGACCCCGAATTCGGTGGAGCCGATCTGATAGTGGGCACGGCCCTGCTCGACACGGCGGCCATGACCGCCGACCGTACGGAGGCGGCGTGAGCTCCCCGCACGGCCGGAGCCGCCGCGCCGCACCTTCCCCGGTCCGCATCACCCCGGCGACCGGCCGCACGACCTCCCCGGTCCGTACCGCCCCCATGACAGCCCGTACGACGTCCCCCACGATCGTCCGCAGCAAGGAGCAGCACCCGTGAGCGAGCACCACGCCGAGCACACCGCCGCGTGGAGCGACCCCGGCAGCGGCGAGGCGGCCGAGACCGCCCCGCCCGTGACCGGCGGCGCGGTCACCCCCGCCGACGCGGCCGACGCCGCGCGGCTCGTCTCCTTCGGCCTCCAGCCCAAACTGCTGCCCGCACGGGACACCGAGTACACCGAGCTGCTGCGGCGCTACCGCGAGGACAACGCCTTCGCACGTCTCGCCGACGCCATCGCCACCGGATTCGGCCTCATCGTCCTGGAGGTCTCCCCGCGCGCCGGCATGGTCGTGACCGCGGGCGAGGACTCGGTCTTCGCGGTCCGGATGGGTGACTACGCCCGCCGTGCCTCCACCGACTCCGCCGACCGCTTCCTGCACGGCCTCGCCCATCTGGCCGTCGCGGCCCTGGCCTTCCCCCGGCCCGAGGACCTCGCCGACGACGGGTACATCGGCCGGATCACGGTCAACGGCGTCGACGCGTTCATACGGCAGGCATGCCGCCGGCTGGAGGAGCGCGCCGAGGAGCAGGGCGAGAACACCGACCCGTCGAGCGACGCCCCCGGACTCGAAGCGGCCTGGCGGATCTACGCACGGCGCAGCGCGACCGGCGCCACCAAGGACGCCCGTCGGCTCGCCGGTTCCACCACCGGCATCGTCGGCAAGGCCGTCGCCTTCCTCACCGACTCCGGTTTCCTCCAGCGGACCGGCGACGACGCCGGAGGCGCGTACCGCACCACCGCCCGCTATCAGCTCCAGGTCCGGGACATGGCCGGCCACGCGGCCATGGCCGAGCTGCTGGAGCTGGGCGTCGTACCGGTCACGGACGGCTCCGCCACCCTCCTCCCGCCGCCCGAGGGCGACGACCTGGAGCTGGCGGCCGACGCGGGCCTGCCCTTCCACGCCTGAGCCCTGCTGCCCGAGTCCCGCCGGCGGGAAGAGCCGACCCCGCCCCGCCGCCCGAGTCCTTACCGCTTCGCCGCCCGGCCCTCCCGCCCCCACCGCTTTTCACCAGACGAGAGTCCCCCTCCATGTACGAGCTGTCCCGGGTCCGCCTCTACTCCATCGGACCTGCCGGTGCGCGCTACGCCGACACCGTGCTCGACCTGCGCGGAGTGGGCGCCCGCGTGCCCCACCCCGCGCCCACCCAGGCGGAGTTCTTCGAGGAGGAGCCGGTCGGCCCCCCGCGCCGCCCCGCCCCCGCGGGCGTGCTCTTCCTGGAGAACGGTGGCGGCAAGTCCGTCCTGCTCAAGCTGATCTTCTCGGTGATGCTGCCGGGCCACCGCAACACGCTCGGCGGGGCCAGCTCCGGCGTGCTGCGCAAGTTCCTGCTCGCCGACGACTGCGGCCATGTCGCCCTGGAATGGCAGCACACCCTCACCGGTGAACTCATCGTGGTCGGCAAGGCGAGCGAATGGCGCGGCCGCCAGGTGTCCAACGACCCCAGGAAGTTCGCCGAGGGCTGGTACTCCTTCCGGCCGGGACCCGGCCTCAGCCTCGACTCCCTCCCGGTCGCCGAGTCCACCGCCGTCCGGCCCCCCGTCGAGGGCGTCTCGGGCGCGCGCGGCCGGCGCCGCACCATGAAGGGCTTCCGGGACGCGATCACCGAGGCCGGCAAGGTGTACCAGCATCTCGACGTGCACTGGGAGGAGATCCACGACCGCTGGAACGAACATCTCGGCGAGCTCGGCCTCGACCCCGAACTCTTCCGCTACCAGCGGGAGATGAACGCCGACGAGGGTGAGGCCGCGGGCCTCTTCGCGGTCAAGAGGGACTCCGATTTCACCGATCTGCTGCTGCGCGCCGTCACCGACGCCCGGGACACCGACGGACTCGCCGATCTCGTCGGCGGCTTCGGCAGCAAACTGGGCCGCCGCGCCGAACTCACCGCGGAGCGCGACTTCACCGCCGGCTCCGCCGACCTCCTCGGCCGGATCGTCGAGGCCACCGGCGCCCGCTCCCGTGCCCGCGACATCCACGCGGGTGCCGAGCGCCGGGCCCGTACCCTTGTCCGCCGGCTCATGGCCCGCGCCGCCGACGAGCGCGAACGGGCCGCCGTACTCGCCCAGCAGGTCACCGCGGCCGCGCACACCGTGACCGGAGCCGAGCAGGCGTGCGGCCGCAGCTCACTGATCGCCGCCGAACTCGCCTACCGGCACGCCTCCCTGGCCCTGGCCGTCGCCGAGAAGCGCACCGCCGCCCAGCGCCGCGAGCTGACCGACGCCCGTACGCTCCAGTCCGCCTGGCAGGCCGCCGAGAACGTCCTGCGCCACCGCGCCGCCGCCGACCGCTCGGCCCGCGTCGCCGTCGCGATCCGGGAAGCCGAGCGGGACGCCGCCCCCGCGCTGGCCGCGCGGGCGACCGCCGCCGCCGACCTCGTACGGGCCCTGCACGCCGCCGCCGACGACGGTGAGCGACTGGCGAACGAGGAGGAGGAGCGCTCCGCCGTCCTCCAGGAGACCGGCGAGGCCGCCCACCGCGACGCGACCTCCGCCGCCACCGAGGCGCAGCGCGCCCGCAGCGAGGCCGGGCACCTGCGCCAGCGCCTCGCCGAGGTCGAGCAGGAGACCGCCGAGGCGGTACGGGCCGGCTGGCTCGACGACACCGAGCCCGACGCCGACCCGGCCCGCGCCGCGCTCGCCGCGAGCGACGCGGAGAAACCGGCCGTCGCGGCCTGGGACAGCGCCCGCGAGGCCGCGCGTACGGCAGCCGAGCGGGCCAGGGAAACGGCCTCGGCGGAGGCCCGCGCCGAACTGGCCGCGGCGCGCGCCGCCGACGCGGCCGAGGCCGCCGAGCAGTCCTACGACGCGGAGCGCCGCGCCGCGCAGTCCATCGCGGGGCACCAGCGGTTGGCCGAACTGCTCAGCCTGCCCGCGCCCGGCGCCCCGGCAGGGGTCCCGGCGCCGCGCAGCGGCACGGCCGGCGACGGGACCCGTACGGGACAGCCGGGAGCCACGGCATCGGCCGCCCCCCGGCGGACCACCGAAGACACCCTCAGCGCCGAGGAGCTGGACCGTTACGCCGACGAGCTGCGCGAGCTCCTGGACCGGTCCGTCACCTCCGCCGAACGGCAGCTCTTCGATCTGCGGACCGCCGCCGCCGACGACTCCCGCATCCTCGGCGCGCTCGGCGACGGCGGGCTGCTGCCCCCGGGACCCGATGTCCTCGCCACCGTCGAATACCTCGGCGAGCACGGCATCCCCGCCCTGCCCGGCTGGCGCTATCTCGCCCAGGCCGTCGACCCCGCCGACCACGCCGCCGTCCTGGCCGCCCGGCCCGAACTGGTCGACGGCGTCGTGATCACCGACCCGGCCTCGCACGCCCGCGCCCGCGAGGTCCTCGCCGGCGCCGCCCTGCTGCCCCGGTCCACCGTCGCCGTGGGCACCGCCGCCGCGCTGCTGGCACCCGTTCCGGGCCCGGACGACGCCGGTGACAGCGGTGTGTTCCTCGTACCGCCGAACCCCGCCATGCACGACGAGCACGCCGCCGACGAGGAACGCCAAGCGCTGCGTACCCGCGCGGCCGCGCGCGACGAGGAGATCCGGCTGCTCGCGGCCCGTCTCAGTGGCGACCGCTCGCTCGCCGCCCGCCTCGGCTCCTGGCGGACCGACTGCCCGCCCGGCATGCTCACGGAGCTGGCCGCCGCGGCCGGCGTCGCCAGGGAGGCGGCGGAGACGGCCGCGGCGACGCTCACCGAGGCCCGTACCGCACGCGCGGAGGCCGACGAGGTGGCCGCCGAGACCGCCCGGGTCCGTGACGAGCGCCAGGAGGCCGCCCAGCGTGCCCGCCGGGCCGCCGACGCCCTGGCCGGCCTCGCGTTCCGGCTGCGCGAGCGGTCCGGCTGGCAGGCCAAGCTCCGCGAACTGGCCGACGACGCGGCCGAGTACGAGGCCCGGGCCGCCGTATGCCTGGACCGGGCCCGCGCCGCCGACGAGGACCGCAGGGCCGCCCAGCGCGCCGGCGACGACGCCCGCCGTACCGCCCGCGCCCTGCGGGCCGAGCGCGCCGAGATCGCCGGCGCGCCGGAAATCCTCCCGGACCTCGCGCAGGACGCTCCGCGCGTCTCGCTGCCCGCCCTGCGCGAGGCCTACCGGGCCGCCTCCCAGCTCTACGAGAAGGTCGGCGTGGGAGCCGACCTGCGCGCCGAGCAGGCCCGCGCGGAGAGCGACGAGAGCGCCGCCCTCGCCGAGCTGGACCGGCTCACCAACAAGGTCCGCACCCGCGCGGGCCAGCTCCTCGAATCCACCGACGGCGCCGACGGCCCGTCCCGTCAGGCGGCCGCCGCCCGCGCCGAATCGCTCGTCCAGCTCCTGGAATCGCGCGTCACCACGGCCAGCGAGCAGCTGGGCCGGCTGCGCGGCGACGCGGAGCGGCTCGCCCCCACCGATGGCGACGCGCACACCGAACTGCCCGGTGAACTGGTCCCGGCGGACGCCGAGCAGGCACAGAGCATGCTGCGCACCGCCACCACCGAACTCGCCGTACGCACCGACGCGCTGGAGACCGCACGGGGTGCGCACAGCGAGCTGCTGTACGCCCACCGGGCCGCCGAGGACGGCGCGGGCGGCTTCGACGAGACCTCCGCCCTGCTGCGCGATCTGTTGCGCGGCGCGGTGACCGAGGAACCCGACCAGGGCCACGGCGGCGCCGGACGAGCGGGCGGTGAGGAGACACCGCAGGCACCGGAGCCGTACCCCGGCACCCTGGAGGAGGCACGGCAGTCCGCGTCCGAGGCCCGCCGCTCCCTGCGCGGCTGCGCGTCCGACCTCGCCGCGGCGGAAGCCGGCGTACGGGAAACCTGCGACGTGCTCGTACGGCACGCCAACTCCACCCGCTACGAGCAGGTGCGCACCCCGGCCCGCCAGCAGATCCGCGAACTGCCCGCCTCGGCGCTGCCCGAGCACGCGGCGCGGTGGGCCCAGGCCTTCGCACCCCGGCTGCGGGTGCTGACGGACGAGCTGGCCCAGCTGGAGCGCAACCGTGACTCCATCGTCGACCGGCTGCGCGGGCTGGTGGAATCCGCCCTGACCACGCTCCGTTCGGCGCAGCGCCTGTCCCGGCTTCCCGAAGGACTGGGGGAATGGTCCGGTCAGGAGTTCCTCCGGATCCGCTTCGAGGAGCCGGACCGGTCGGCACTCGGCGAGCGGCTCGGCGAGGTCATCGACGAGGCGACCCGCGCCGCCCTCAAGAAGAACTCCGACCTGCGCAGGGACGGCATGTCCCTGCTGCTGCGCGGGGTCCACGCGGCACTTCAGCCCAAGGGCGTCGCCGTCGAGATCCTCAAGCCCGACGCCGTGCTGCGCGCGGAGCGGGTCCCCGTCGGGCAGATGGGCGACGTCTTCTCCGGCGGCCAGCTGCTCACCGCGGCGATCGCCCTGTACTGCACGATGGCGGCGCTGCGCAGCAACGACCGGGGCCGCGACAAGCACCGGCACGCCGGAACGCTCTTCCTCGACAATCCGATCGGCCGCGCCAACGCGACCTATCTGCTGGAGCTCCAGCGCGCGGTCTCGGACGCCCTGGGAGTGCAACTCCTCTACACCACCGGCCTCTTCGACACCACGGCGCTGGCGGAGTTCCCCCTCGTCATCCGGTTGCGCAACGACGCGGATCTGCGCGCCGGACTGAAATACATCAGCGTGGAGGAGCACCTGCGCCCCGGCCTGCCGCAGCAGGATCCGGACGGCGAACCGGTGCACGGTGAGATCACCGCGACGCGGATGTTCAAGCGGACCCCGGAGCCCGTCGCGGAGTGACGCCGGAGCGGAGCGCCCGCCCCGGGGACATGAGCGGCGGGAGCGAACCCTCCGGGGCCCGGACTTTCGCGGCCGGAACCTTCGGGGCGCGCTCCGCTCGTCAGCGGGGCGCGCGCTCCGCTCGTCACCGCCTCACGCCTCGCTCAGCGTCTTCGAGGCCGGCCGCCGTATCCGCGCCGCGCCGCGCACGCCGCCGGGCGCCCCGGCGCGCACCGCCTTCCGGGCCGCGCGCCGGGCCCTGCGCCGCTCCCGGCGCAACCGCCGCGCCGTGCTGCTGGGCACGGACACCACGCCGTGGCGCTGGTTCCACACCTGGCGCGTCACCCAGACGTCCAGCACGCCCCAGGTCGCTCCCACCGTCGACACCACGCTGCTCAGCACCATGGGGAAGGCCAGCCAGGAGCCCGCCAGCGTACTGAGAAACGCGATCATGGCCTGAAGCAGTGTCACCGCCATGATGATCACCGCCCGTACGGCGGCCTTTCTGACCGGATCCGGCATCCGGTACCGCACCGCCGGCTCCTCGGTCCAGAGCCCCGGCGAGACATTCGCGTATCCGTCCGCCGGTGCCGTGCCATGTTGCTCGACCATCCCCATGGACCGTCACTCCCCACCGCTGTCCGACTCAAGGGTGACTGCCCGGCTGCCCATATTTCACGCCCCGCAGTCCTCCCAACTCCCCGCACACAAGGACGAATGACCGAAGGGGATGATTCCCCGCAGAGGATGAAGCCGAATGATTTCGGCCAACCGCCCGAGGTTTGACCCCGTCGCGCCCGGACTTCCGCACGTCGGCAGCGGAAGTCATCTCGCCGAATATCAGCACAACTGATGATCAAACAGTCGTGCAATGGCCGAAAAATATCCGGACGTGCCTTCGAGTTGCCAGTGCGGCAGTAGTAGGCTCGCGCCGTTTGTTGACGGAGAATCTCCCGCACCGGGCGGGGATCGAGCTGGGGGAGGCCATGCGCTTTCGCGGGAAGTCCATCCGCCGGAAGATCGTGGCGCTGCTGCTCGTGCCGCTCGTCTCGGTCACCGCGCTCTGGGGCCTGGCCACCACGCTCACCGGCCGCGAGGCCATCCAACTCCTGGATGTCGCCTACGCCTTCGATCAGGTGGGCCACCCCATCGAGGAGACGATCCGGGTCGTCCAGAACGAGCGCCGCCAGACGCTCGTCTACCTGGCCGACCCCCGGTCCTCCGACTCCCTGACCGAACTCCACGGCCTGCGCTCCGAGACCGACCGGGCCGTCGCCCAGGTCATGGCGCACGTCGACGCCGTACGCGACCGGCTGGACGAGTACGAGTCCCAGCAGCTCGCCTCCGTCGTCGACGCCCTGGACGGCCTCACGACGATGCGCCGCTCCGTCGAGAACAACCGGGTCTCCCGGGCCCAGGCACTCGACTTCTACAACCGGATCATCGACCCCGGCTACAGCCTCCTCGCCGCCCTGCACGGGCGTGAGGACGTGGACGAGGACAACTGGGGCCGCGCGCTGATCGGGCTCGACCGCGCCAAGGAGATGCTCTCCCGCGAGGACGCGCTGGTCGTCTCCGCGCTGATCGCCCGCCGGATCACCGCGGACGAGATCCGAGCCGTCTCCGACCTGGTCGCGAGCCGCACGCTGCTCTACCAGACGAATCTGTCCGACCTGCCGGCCTCGGACCACGCGACACTGGAGCAGTACTGGCGCACCGCGGACACCCTGACCCTGCGCGACACGGAGGACCGGCTC
Organism: Streptomyces sp. NPDC051569; assembly: GCF_044454085.1. Lineage (NCBI taxonomy): Bacteria > Bacillati > Actinomycetota > Actinomycetes > Kitasatosporales > Streptomycetaceae > Streptomyces > Streptomyces sp. NPDC051569. The sequence continues at coordinate 13,494 of NZ_JBITDJ010000026.1, read as the reverse complement.
ATCGTCGCGGGGGCCGGCAAGAACCCCAAGACGGTCGACGCCGCGCGCTGGCAGGAAATGACCGCCCCGGTCCTGGAGGACCTCTCCCACGAGAGCGTCCAGGCCGGCGACCTGTACCGGGACCACGTGGCACCCGTCCGGCGCGAGGTGTTCATCCGCCTCGTCGTGGCGGGTGTGGTGGGATTCGGCGCTCTCCTCGTCTCCGTGATCGTGTCCGTACGCGTCGGCCGCCACCTGATCCGCGACCTCTCCCGGCTCCGCAGGGAGGCCCACGAGGTCTCCGGCGTACGGCTCCCCAGCGTCATGCGCCGGCTCGCCGCCGGTGAACAGGTCGACGTGGAGACCGAGGCGCCGCAGCTCGATTACGAGAAGGACGAGGTCGGCCAGGTAGGCCAGGCACTCAACACCCTCCAGCGCGCCGCGGTCGAGGCCGCCGTGAAGCAGGCCGACCTCCGGCGCGGCGTCTCCGAGGTGTTCGTCAACCTCGCCCGCCGCAACCAGGTCCTGCTCCACCGTCAGCTCACCCTCCTGGACACCATGGAGCGCCGCACGGAGGACACCGAGGAGCTCGCCGACCTCTTCCGCCTGGACCACCTCACCACCCGTATGCGCCGGCACGCCGAGGGCCTGGTGATCCTCTCCGGAGCCGCGCCGTCCCGGCAGTGGCGCAAGCCGGTCCAGCTGATGGACGTCGTACGGGCCGCGGTCGCCGAGGTCGAGGACTACGAACGCATCGAGGTACGCAGGCTGCCGCGCATCGGCGTCGGCGGCCCGGCGGTCGCCGACCTCACCCACCTCATCGCCGAACTCCTGGAGAACGCCACGGTGTTCTCGCCCCCGCACACCGCCGTACAGGTGCACGGGGAGCGGGTCGCCAACGGCTTCACCCTGGAGATCCACGACCGCGGGCTCGGCATGACCCCGGACATCCTCCTCGACGCCAACCTGCGTCTCGCGGAGACCCCCGAGTTCGAGCTGTCCGACACCGACCGCCTCGGTCTGTTCGTGGTCAGCCGGCTCGCCCAGCGGCAGAACGTACGCGTCTCCCTCCAGCCCTCCCCGTACGGCGGCACCACCGCGATCGTCTTCCTGCCGGTCGCGCTGCTCACCGACGCCCCCGAGACCGAGGGCACCGGCTTCCGGCTCGACCGCAAGAACGCTCCCGAGCGGGGCCGCGGCCGCACCGAGAGCGGTGGTGGCCGCCGTACCGCGCTGGCGCAGGTCCCCACCGGAGTGAGCAGCGTCCCGTCCGTACTCGACGGCCCCATCGAACTCGAACCCCCGGTCGGTCTTCTCGGCAGGGACGGCGGACCGGTGCGCGGCGGAGGTGACGGCATCGCCGATCTGGAGGACACGGAGAGCGAGCGGGGCGGGGTGTTCCGGGCTCGCGAACACCTTCGTGAAGCCGGTCAGGAACCGCGCGGCCGCTACGACCGGAGCCGCCGGACCCCGGACGAACCGCCCGAGTCGGCCGACGCCCCGCTCGTCCTGCCCCGGCGGCGGCCCCCGACACTCGTCGCGGACCGGGGCCGCCGGGTGGACGAACCGGGCAGGACCGCGCCGGCGGACGGACCGGTCGGCGGCACGGGCGGCCGGACCTGGGCGGAGACGCCCGCGCGGTCAGCGGGCCGGGCAACGCCCGGCGAGACGCCCGACCTGGTGGACGGGTTGCCCCGCCGCGTCCGGCAGGCCAGCCTCGCCCCCCAGCTGAGGGACACGGCACCGGCGCGCGACAACGCCAAGAGGCCCGCCGCGGGCCACGACACCGAGCGGGACGCGGACGAAGTACGCAGCCGCATGGCTTCGCTCCAACGGGGCTGGCAGCGCGGTCGTCGGCAGAACGAGGCCGAGGACTCCACCGGACCCGGCGATACACAAGGAACCACATCGGAGGGGGACGGTCGATGACCGCACCGAACGCCGCAGTACGCAAGACCACCGACCCCGACGCCGGCGGAGAGCTCAACTGGCTCCTCGACGAGCTCGTCGAGCGGGTCGCCAGTATCCGGAAGGCAGTGGTCCTCTCCGGTGACGGCCTCGCCACCGGCACCTCCCGGGACCTCACCCGCGAGGACGGCGAGCATCTCGCCGCCGTCGCCTCCGGATTCCACAGCCTCGCCAAGGGCGTGGGCCGGCACTTCGAAGCGGGCAAGGTCCGGCAGACCGTCGTCGAGCTGGACGACGCCTTCCTCTTCGTCACGGCGGCGGGCGACGGCAGCTGTCTGGCCGTCCTGTCCGACGCGGACTCCGACGTCGGCCAGGTCGCCTACGAGATGACGCTCATGGTCAAGCGGGTCGGCGTACATCTCGGTACGGCGCCCCGGTCCGGTCTCAGCACCGGAGGGTGAGTCCGTCGGCATGAGTGATCCAGGTCAGGATCCGAAGCACTGGTTCGACGGCGAAGCCGGACCGGTGGTACGCCCGTACGCGATGACGCGTGGCCGCACCAGCAGCGCGACACGCCACCGGCTGGACCTGATCGCGGTCGTCGTCCCCGAGCCCGCGGCCGACGACCCCGGCCGGGACCAGACGCTCTCTCCCGAACACGTCGAGATCGTCGAACGCTGTCTCGACTCCCCCCAGTCGATCGCCGAACTGGCCGCGGGCCTCGACCTTCCCGTCGGGGTGGTCCGGGTCCTGGTCGGCGATCTCGTCGAGGACGAACTCGTGCACGTAACCCGTCCCGTTCCGCCGGCAGAGCTGCCGGACGTGAGCATTCTCCGCGAGGTGATCAATGGTCTTCGGGCGCTCTAGCCGCAGGCCGCGTCCGGTCGAGCCGGTGACGCTGAAGATTCTGGTGGCCGGTGGCTTCGGGGTGGGCAAGACCACCCTGGTGGGCGCGGTCAGCGAGATCAGACCCCTGCGCACCGAGGAGATACTGAGCGAGGCCGGCCGGCCCGTCGACGACGTCGGCGGCGTGGAGGCCAAGACGACCACCACGGTCGCCATGGACTTCGGCCGGATCACGCTGCGCGAGGACCTGGTGCTGTACGTCTTCGGCACTCCCGGCCAGGACCGCTTCTGGTTCCTCTGGGACGAACTGGCCCAGGGCGCCCTCGGCGCGGTCGTGCTCGCCGACACCCGGCGCCTCGCGGACTCCTTCGCCGCCGTCGACTACTTCGAACGGCGCGACATCCCGTTCACCGTCGCCGTCAACTGCTTCGAGGGAGCGGACCGCTTCCCGGGCGAGAGCGTACGGTCGGCGCTCGACCTCGACCCGGAGGTCCCGCTGGTGATGTGCGACGCGCGCGAGCGCGAGTCCGTCAAGGAAGTCCTGGTCTCGGTCGTCGAGCACGCCATGAAGCGCGCGGCGAAACAACGCGAGCACGCCGCCACCTGAGCCCGCACGCAGGCCCGTAGCCCCTCAGTTCCTGCGGGGGTACGGGCCTCTTGGGCGGCCGGTCGCACCGGGAACAGCCGTGGCCCGCGCGACCGGGCGCCACAACCGAGCGGCACAGCGGGGAAGCACCGGCCCGGGTCAGTGCCGGACGACCGAGCGCCGGGCCACGGGAAAATCGAAGTAGCGGTCCGGGAACGTCTCCGGCCGGTACGTGAAGTGCCACCACTCCTCGGGCAGGTTGACGAACCCGGCCCCGGCCAGCGTCCGCTTCAGCAGCTGCCGGTTCTCCCGCTGCCTGCCCTGGATCCGGGGATCGTCGGTGTGCGCGAGCGTATCGAAGCAGTCGAAACCGGTGCCCATGTCGACGGAGTTGTCGGGGAAACGGTCCTTCTTCGGCCCGTAGCAGGGAGCGAGCTTCTCACCCGGTACATACGGGCGCGTCGGCAGCGCCGGAAGCCTGACGATCGTCAGATCCACCGTGCCGCCCCGGCTGTGCCCGGACTTCTCCGCGAGGTAACCGTCCGCGAACAGCCGCGACTTGTCGACGCGCGGATAGAACTCCGGCTTCATCCGCTCGTCCTGGAGATCCCTCGCCCACCGCACGAAGTGATCGACAGCGCGCTGCGGCCGGTAGCAGTCGTACACCTTGAGGGAGTAGCCCCGCCGCAGCAGCTCCGCCTGGGCCCGGCGCAGGGCCTCGGCGGCCGGGCGGGTGAGGAGGCAGACCGGCTGCTCGTATCCGGTCACCGGCTCACCCATGAAGTCGTGCGGGGTGCGGTAGCGCATCTCCTGGACGACGGTCGGCGCGACCGAGCGCAGAGCCACGAACTCCGGCGGCGCGCCGGGCCCGGGCGCCGCCCGCCCGGCCGACGCGGCGGCGGTCGCGGTGACGGCCGCCGCCGGGGGAACGGTCGCGGCGAGGAGTACGGCGGCCGAAGCGGTCAGCAGACGGCGCGGGAACGAGATTGTTGTCATGAACACCTTTGTCCCTCGGTTCCCTGACCCCCGCACTGGGCGATCGGATACAGTCCGCGCGTGTCCGAGCACCGGAAGAAGCCTGCCCCGAACTCCCACTGCGGCAGTTGCGGCACGCCGTACCCCGCCTCCGCCGGCTGGCCCCGCACCTGCGCGTCCTGCGGCGCCACCGCCTACCGCAACCCGCTTCCCGTCGCCGTCGCCCTCCTGCCGGTCCAGGACCGCGAGGGCACCTCACTGATCGTCATCACCCGCACCATCGCACCCGCACGCGGCGGTACCGCCCTCCCCGGCGGCTTCGTCGACCACACCGAGGACTGGCGGCACGCGGTCGTCCGGGAACTCGCCGAGGAGACGGGCATCGAGGCCGTGGCAGGGGACGTACGACTCGCCGACGTCCTCAGCTCGCCCGACGGCCACCTGCTCCTCTTCGGTCTGCTCCCGCGCCGCCCGGCCGGCCGGCTGCCCCCCTCGGCCCCCACCGACGAGACAACCGGCTACCACCTGCTGCGCGCCCCGGCGAAGCTGGCGTTCCCGCTGCACACGGAGGCGGTGCGGTCCTGGTTCGCCGGCCGTTACGACCCTGCCGGGCGCCTCTGACGGGCGCGCGCCACCGGGCGCGCTTCACCGGGCATGCCTGCCCGGGCGCGGCTGACCGGCTCATCGCGACGCACCCTCCGGCTCACCACCCGCGCCCCGCACCCGTACCGTCCACTCCGGCCGCGCCGCGCCCTGGTCCGTGATCCGCTCCACCAGGACCTCGCCCTCCACCAGCCGCGACGTGTACCGCTCCACCTCCGCCTGCTCCCAGCCGTCCCCCGGGTCACCGACCACCAGCCCGCCGCCCGGGACACCCGCCGCCGGAGCCCACACCTCCAGTTCCAGCCGGCCGCCCTCTCCCCGTACCGGAATCACCGCACCCGCCCGTGCCAGCACCGGGATACGTGCGGAGGGCGCGTCCAGCAACACCTGACCAGGACCCTCGTAGGCCCGCTCGGTGACCGTGTCGTACCACCTGCCGCGCGGCAGCCGCACCGCCCGCCGGTCCGCGCCCGGTTCCAGGACCGGCGCGACCAGCAGCGCGTCACCCAGCAGGAACGTGTCCTCGCAGTCGCGCAGATCCCGGTCCTCCGGCGCGCCCCACCACAGGGGCCGCGCGTAGGGCGCCCCCGTGAGTCTCGCCAGCTGAGCCAGCGTCACGAAGTAGGGCCGCAGCCGCTCCCGCGCGTCGAGCGCCGTCCGGGCGTGTTCCAGCACCTCAACACCGAACTCCCACGGCTCCCTGCGGCCCGCGTCGATCGCCGCGTGCGTACGGAACAGCGGCAGGTACGCCCCCAGCTGGAACCACCGCAGGTAGAGCTCGGGCGACGGGCTCCCGTCGAAACCGCCCACGTCGGGACCCGAGTACGGCACCCCGCAGAGTCCGAGCCCCAGTACCAGCGAGAGCGAGGCCCGCAGCCCCGGCCAGCCGGTCGACACATCGCCGGACCAGGTGCCGCCGTACCTCTGCATCCCCGCCCAGCCGGAGCGTGAGAAGAGAAAGGGCCGCTCATCGGGGCGCAGCTTCCGCAGCCCTTCGAAACCGGCCCGCGCCATGGCGAGGCCGTACACGTTGTGGGCCTCACGGTGGTCACCGCCCGCGCCCTCCAGATGGTGCCTGGCCGACCGTGGCAGCGTCGTGTCACCGAACGGCGCGAAGGACACCGGCTCGTTCATGTCGTGCCACACCCCGGCGAAACCCTGCGCCAGCCGCTCCTCGTACAGTCCGCCCCACCAGGCCCGCACCGCCGGATCCGTGAAGTCCGGAAAGACGCACTCCCCGGGCCAGACCACGCCCCGCACCTCCCGCCCCCGCGCGTCCCGCACAAAAGCGCCCGCCCCGGAACGGCTGCTCGCCGGGCTTCCGACCGCCGGTCCGCTGCCCGCCGGTCCGCTGCCTGCCGGCCCACCGACCGCCGCGCCGCTCTCGTACACCGCGTTCCCGCGCTCCGCCTTCACCGCGGGATCGACGATCGAGACCAGCCGGACGCCGTCCGCACGCAAATCCTCCGCCAGCCCCGGCAGATCCGGGAAGCGCTCCCGGTCCACGGTGAAGACCTGATGCGCGTCGTAATGATCGATGTCCAGATGGACCGCGGACAGCGGCAACCGCCGCTCCCGGTACCCCGCGACGATCCGCCGCACCTCCCGCTCGCTGCCGAAACCCCACCGCGCGTGCTGCGGACCCAGCGCCCAGGACGGCGGCGGTGTCGGCGCCCCGGTGAGCGCCGTCCAGCCGTGCAGCACCCGCGCGGGTGTACCGATCACCACCCAGCAGCGCAGCGGCCCGCCGTCCATCCGCAGCTCACTCGTGCCGGGCCGGTCGTGCCCCGAACCGGCACCCTCCTCACCCTCGCGGAGGATGACCCTGCCGTCCCAGGAATTGTCATGGAACGCCAGGTGGGTCCCCGCGTCGGCCACCACCAGCTGCACCGGCATCGTCACGTACAGCGGATCGTCCCCCGGACCGAAACCACCGCCCGGATCGGTGTTCCACAGCCGGTACACGCCGTCCCGCAGCCGAGGGCCGGAAGCCCGCCCGCCCAGCCCGAAGAACCGCGCGTCCGCCGGTACCTCCGTCCGCTGCACCCAGCGCGCCGGACCGCCCGCGACCGGCTCCCACCAGCGGGGCGGCAGCTCCCGCCGCAGCACCACACCTCCCGGCGTACGGACCTCGACACCCCCGTGGCGCGAGACCGCCACCGTCACGCGCTCCGACACCACCCGCCAGCCACCGTCCGTATCGGGCTCCAGCCCGGCGCGCGGATCCGGTTCCGGAGGAGGCCCGGCCAGCGCGTACGAGGGCAGCGGCTCCGCACCGTCCCACCCCCAGAACACCGCGCCGCCCACGGTGACACACACATGCAGCTCCGCCCGGGCGAACCGTACGGTGCCGCCTCCCGGAAGCGGCTCGGCGTCGCTCACCGGCCCCGGCACCCGGGCCCGCTCCGCACCGCGCGGCCCCAGCTCCCTGGCATCCGTACGCCAACGGCGCCACGCCGAACGCGCCGCGCGGAATCCCTGTGCCGAGCCCGCCACTTTTATCGAACGCACCAGTTCACGACCGTCCATGGCGCTCAGCCTGCCATCGGTCCCGGCCGGGTGGTAATTCGTTCAACTCCCGTTCACCCGTGTCGCGAAAGCCGACCCGCCCACCGGCCACGGACGGCGAAGCCTGGTGTGAAAGACGATCACATGGCATCGTCCGTGTCAGCCGCGCGCACGGGCACACCCACGCCCCGGCGCGCGACCGGCGCACACCACGCGCCGACCGCACACACCCGCGTCGAGTCAGCCCGGGAGCCGCCCCCATGACCGCAGCAGCACACCCCGCCCCTCTCTGGCAGCCGGACCCCGACCGCATCGCCGCCGCCCGCGTCACCCGCTTCCAGGCATGGGCCGCCGAACGGTACGGCGCACCGGCCGAGGGCGGCTACGCGGCGCTGCACCGCTGGTCGGTCGCGGAACTCGAAACGTTCTGGGCCGCCGTCGCCGACTGGTTCGACATCCGCTTCTCCACCCCGTACGAACGGGTCCTCGGCGACCGCACCATGCCCGGCGCCCGATGGTTCCCCGGCGCCACCCTCAACTACGCGGAACACGCCCTGCGCACCGCCGAGGACCCGGACCGCGCCGACGCCCCCGCGCTCCTGTACGTCGACGAGACACAGGAACAGGCCGCCGTCAGCTGGTCCGAACTGCGCCGCCAGGTGGGCGCGCTCGCCGCCGAGCTGCGCGCCCTCGGCGTACGCCCCGGAGACCGCGTCAGTGGCTACCTCCCCAACATCCCGCAGGCCGTCACCGCGCTGCTCGCCACCGCGGCCGTCGGGGGAGTCTGGACCTCGTGCGCCCCGGATTTCGGCGCCCGCAGTGTCCTGGACCGCTTCCAGCAGGTCGAACCCGTCGTGCTGTTCACCGTCGACGGCTACCGCTACGGCGGCAAGGAACACGACCGTACCGACACCGTCGCCGAACTCCGCCGCGAACTGCCCACCCTGCGAGCCGTGATCCACATCCCGCTCCTGGGCACCCCGGCCCCCGACGGCGCCCTCGACTGGTCCGTCCTCACCGCCCCTTCCGGGGACGCCGGCCCCACCGACGCCGGCCCCGTCTTCGAACAGGTCCCGTTCGACCACCCCCTCTGGGTCCTCTACTCCTCCGGCACCACCGGCCTGCCCAAAGCCATCGTCCAGTCCCAGGGCGGCATCCTCCTCGAACACTTCAAGCAGATCGGGCTGCACTGCGACCTCGGCCCCGAGGACCGCTTCTTCTGGTACACCTCCACCGGCTGGATGATGTGGAACTTCCTCGTCTCCGGCCTCCTCACCGGCACGACGATCGTGCTGTACGACGGCAGCCCCGGTTACCCGGCGATCGACGCCCAGTGGGGCGTCGCGGAACGGACCGGCACCACGCTCTTCGGCACCTCCGCCGCGTACGTCATGGCCTGCCGCAAAGCGGACGCGCACCCCGGCCGCGACCACGACCTCTCCCGCGTCACCTGCGTCGCCACCACCGGCTCCCCCCTGCCCCCGGACGGCTTCCGCTGGCTCCACGACGAGGTCTCCGAAGACCTCTGGATCGCCTCCGTCAGCGGCGGCACCGACGTCTGCAGCTGCTTCGCCGGAGCCGTGCCCACCCTTCCCGTCCACATCGGCGAGCTGCAGGCCGCCTGCCTGGGCACCGATCTCCAGGCATGGAACGCGCAGGGCGAACCGGTCATCGGCGAGGTCGGCGAACTCGTGGTCACCAACCCCATGCCGTCCATGCCGATCCGCTTCTGGAACGACCCCGACGGCAGCCGCTACCACGACAGCTACTTCGAGATGTTCCCCGGCGTCTGGCGCCACGGCGACTGGATCACCCTCACCGACCACGGCTCGGTCGTCATCCACGGCCGCTCCGACTCCACCCTGAACCGCCAGGGTGTCCGGATGGGCTCCGCCGACATCTACGAAGCCGTCGAAAGACTCCCCGAGATCCGCGAATCGCTCGTCATCGGCCTGGAGGAACCGGACGGCGGCTACTGGATGCCCCTCTTCGTCCATCTCGCCGAGGGAGCCGTTCTCGACGAGGCGCTCACGCGGCGCGTCCAGCAGACGATCCGTCAGCAGCTTTCCCCGCGCCATGTTCCCGACGAGATCATCGAAGTTCCCGGTGTCCCGCACACCCTGACCGGCAAGCGCATCGAGGTCCCGGTCAAACGCCTCCTCCAGGGCACACCACTGGACCGGGCCGTCAACGCCGGCTCCGTGGACAACCTCGAACTCCTCCGCTTCTACGAGAACCTCGCCCGCGAACGGCGCTGACCGCCACCCCGCCACCGCCCGCCCGGACGCGTTGTCAGACCCCCTGGTTACTGTGAGTGAGCAATCATCGACAGCACTCAGGGGGATGTCCATGGCGCACACCGAGTACAGCGAGCAGGCCGGCCGGGCGGACAGGTCCGGGCAGCGCGGGACGGCCAGGGCGATGCGGCGCAGACTGCGGCGCGAAGTCCCCACCACGGTCGGCGTGCTCGCCGACGAGCGGGACTTCACCGCGATGCGGTGCTACCGGACTTTCACCTTCGACGACCACGACACCTATCTGCGGCAGATCGACGGACTGCTCAGGTCCCTCGCCTCCCAGGGCGCACACACCACCGTCACCCTCTTCGACCCGGAGGAGTTCGTGGAGTACTGCGCGGACACCGGACTCGACCCTGACACGGCGGCAGGCCGCAGCCGCTTCACGGCCTGGACCGCCGCGAGCGGCGCGACCGTCGCCTACACCGGCCAGCCGATCGACGCGCTGCTCCCGCTGCTCATCAACACCGCCGTCCGCAAAGCCACCTGGGAATACGTCACGACGCTCCTCGCCGACCTCGGCGAGTGCGCCGACTGCGGACAGGACATCGGACGGGCCGCCTTCGACCACGCCTCCCACATCCTGCTGCGGCTGCTCGAAGAAGCGGGCCCCGGCACCCATCACCTCGTCTGCAGCATCCCCGCCGCGGACGAACAACTCCTCGCCGTCCTGCACGCCGACAACGCCGATCACCCTGATGACCCGGATCACCCCGACCGGTCCGAAGGAGCACTCGCCCGGCTCGACTCCTCCGAGGGCGCCGAATTCGTCAGCGTGCTGGCCGCCGGGATCGCCCTGGACAGTCCCGGAGGCGTGGTGCTCCGTACGACAGGCCCCGGCGCCCCCGACCAACTGCACGGCTGGCGCCTCCAACGAGGCCATCTCGTCCCGCTCACCGCGGGCGAGGTCTTCAACGCCTACTGCACCGACGCGGACACCGGGGAGCCGCTCTCCCCCGAGTCCGGCGTGGAATACCGCGCCGGATTCGACCTCGGCCTCGACGACACCGGCACACATCACTGAGCACACATCACCGAAGGGTGAAGGGGCTCCCCGCCGTGACACGGCGGGAAGCCCCTTCACCCTCAGCTCAGTTCACGCACCGGCTCACTCGCCGGACAACACCGCCCGCGCGGCCTGCCGGGCACCCTCGGCGGTGTCGGCGGCCCGCGCGGCGGCGGCGGCCCGCTCGCACTGCGCCAGCGTGTGCTCCGCCAGAGCCGACCGCACATAAGGAATCGAGGCCGCGCCCATCGACAACGACGTCACACCCAGCCCGGTGAGCACGCACGCCAGCAGCGGATCGGCCGCGGCCTCACCGCACACCCCGCAGCTCTTGCCCTCGGCCTTGGCTCCCTCGGCCGACAGCGCCACCAGATCGAGCAGCGCCGGCTGCCACGGGTCCTGCAACCGCGACACCGCACCCACCTGGCGGTCGGCGGCGAAGGTGTACTGCGCGAGGTCATTGGTCCCCAGCGACAGGAACTCGACCTCCTGCAGAATCGAGCGCGCCCTCAGTGCGGCGGACGGAATCTCCACCATGGCGCCGAACTTGGCGCGCAGCCCCGCCTCACGGCAGGCGTCCGCGAACGCCTTGGCGTCCGTACGGTCGGCCACCATCGGCGCCATGACCTCCAGATACACCGGCAGACCCTCGGCCGCCTTCGCCAGCGCGGTCAACTGGGTCCGCAGCACGTCCGGGTGGTCCAGCAGACTCCGCAGACCACGCACTCCGAGCGCCGGGTTCGGCTCGTCGGCCGGGGTCAGGAACTCCAGCGGCTTGTCCGCGCCGGCGTCCAGCACCCGTACGACGACCCGCCCTTCGGGGAACGCCTCCAGCACCTTGCGGTACGCCTCGACCTGCTTCTCCTCCGACGGCGCCTGCCTGCTGTCGTCGAGGAACAGGAACTCGGTACGGAACAGACCGACACCCTCCGCGCCCGCCTCGACGGCAGCGGCCACATCGGCCGGCCCGCCGATATTGGCGAGCAGCGGCACCTTGTGCCCGTCCGAGGTCGCACCGGGGCCTGTGGCACCGGTCAGCGCGGCCTTCCGTGCCGCTGCGGCCGCCTCCAGCTCCGCCCGCTTCTCGGCGCTCGGCTCGACGAAGACATCGCCGGTGCTGCCGTCGACCGCGACCACGGTGCCCTCGGCCAGTCCCGCGGCGCCCGGCAGCGCGACGACCGCCGGCACCCCGAGCGCCCGCGCCAGAATGGCGCTGTGGCTGGTCGGCCCGCCCTCCTCGGTCACGAATCCGAGGACCAGAGCCGGGTCGAGCAGGGCGGTGTCCGCGGGAGCGAGATCGCGGGCGATCAGTACATAGGGCTCGTCACTGTCGGGCACGCCAGGCATCGGGACACCCAGCAGCCGGGCGACGATACGGTTCCGCACGTCGTCCAGGTCCGCGACCCGCCCCGCCAGGTACTCGCCGGCGTTCGCGAGCAGCTCGCGGTACGAGGCGAACGCGTCGTACACCCCGCGCTCCGCCGTGCTGCCCACGGCGATCCGCCGCTCCACGTCGGCCATCAGCTCAGGGTCCTGAGCCATCAGGGCCTGAGCCTCCAGCACGGCCTGGGCCTCGCCACCGGCGAGATTGCCGCGCGCGATCAGGTCGGCGGCCACCGCGTCGACAGCCTGGCGGGCGCGACCCTGTTCACGGCCGGCCTCCTCCGCGGGGATTGTCTTGGCCGGCGGCTCCAGGACCGCCGTCCCCATGTGCCGGACCTCGCCGATCGCCACTCCGTGGCTGACGCCGACGCCTCGCAGCGTTGTCTCCATTTGACCGTCTCTCCGATGTGATGGGGGACGAGCGGTCAGCGCTCGTCCAGGACGTACGGGTCCTGGGTCACTGCCAGGTGAACAGCGTGTCGCCGGTCGTGACGTCGCCGTCCTCACGGAGGTCGGACAGCGAGTCGGATGTGGCCTCCAGCGCGATGACCGGGCAGACGGGGGACTTGCCGGCCGCTTCGACCGCTGCCGGGTTCCAGCGAACGACGGGCTGTCCGAGAACGACGGTGTCGCCCTTGTTGACGAGCAGTTCGAAACCTTCTCCATTGAGCTGCACCGTGTCGATACCCAGGTGGGTCAGCACGCCGTGCCCGGACGCGTCGACCACGACAAAGGCGTGCGGGTGCAGCGAGACCACGACACCGTCGACCGGAGAGACGGCCTCGCCGGGCTCCCGTACGGGATCGATGGCGGTGCCAGGACCTACCATCGCGCCGGAGAACACCGGGTCGGGCACAGCGGCGAGTCCGATGACGCGTCCGGGCAGTGGGGCAGTCACGATGGTCATGGGGAGCCTCCCAAGGGGCGGAGATTCGGGGGCCGCCGTCACCGTCTGTGATGGGACGACGTGCTGTTCCGAAGGGTAAGTCATAGGAAGTGACGGTTCCGCATGAGAGTGACCGGTTGACAGATGTGCAAACCGCATCGGAGGGGATTTGCCTGTGCCGATGCGCGCGCTGTAGAGTCGTACCTCTGCTTGACCCCAACACGACTGTAGTCGGGGGTCGGTAGCACCTATCAAGCCTTGATCTAGTCGGATTGTCATTCGCATGTCTGCGAATCGGTGGTCCGAGGGACGAGAAAAGCCTGGTAATGTTTGAGCCGCCGGAAAGGGAAACGCGAAAGCGAGAACCTGGAAAGCACCGAGGAAGTCGGAAGCGAAAAGCATCTGATAGAGTCGGGAACACAAAGTACAGAACAAAATGAAACACCGAAGGGAAGCGCCCGGAGGGCCCCGGTGAAACGGGACCGAAGGAAGCGTCCGTTCCTTGAGAACTCAACAG
>NZ_JBITDJ010000025.1:0-97024 GCF_044454085.1 Streptomyces sp. NPDC051569 | reverse complement strand
GCGCGCGCCACATCGAGGGTGAAGCGGTTCCCGTCGTTGGTGCTGGGCCTGCCCAGGCGTTTCCACGCCTTGGGCGACAACTCCTCCTGCTCGCCCGCCTTGCGCACCACCGCGCGGGAGTCGCCGACGACCAGGGAATCTTCGAGTGCCTTGACCGCGACGGTGACCGGCCCGAAGACGGACCAGTGCCGGGAAACATTGCGATGCGCTGTCCCGACCGCGGTTGCCGCGACCCGGGCGGCTTGACGGTACTCCTTCGCCTCGTCGGGCCGGTTGTTCCTCGCGGCTGCTGCGGCGGCCTCCATCGCCAGGCCGCCCCACACCGCGTAGTGGTCCGGCTCGGCCCCGGTGATCTTCGGCTCCAATGCGTCCATGCTCCGGGCGGCGACCTGTTCCGCCTCGTCCAACCTTCCCTGCCTCACCAGCAGCCAGCACATGCAGCCGACGCCTGAGCCCGCCGCGAGCATGTCTCCGGCCTGACGGGCGTCCATGATGGCGTCGCGCACGGCGGCGTACGCGATGTCGTACTGCCGTACCTGGGTGAGGTAGGTGCCGGCCAGACGCAGCGCCTCGGCGCGGGCCAGCAGGGCCTGCCGGTGCTCGTCCCCGCTGTCGTAGTAGGCGACGGCCTGTGCGGCATCACGCAAAAGGACCGGCAGTTGGGCCGCGACGCTCTTGTAGCTGTCGGAGAAGTACAGCACCCGTGCGTCTTGCAGGGTCCGCCGGAAGGTGCGCAGGTTCGGTTTCTCGCCCACGGCTTCGGCGTCCTGGTCCACGAGTCCGACGGCCGGGGTGAGGGCGGCGCGGAGCTGGATCAGGTTGACGCGGTTCGGCTCCTCGGTCCGCCCGACGGGCTCCGGGGCATCGGACGCCATCAAGGCAGCCGTGGTCACCCCCAGCGCGCGGGCAAGCGTGTGCAAGGTCTCCATGCGGATGGTGCCGCCCTGCTCGGCCTTGCGTACCGTGCCCGGCGATACGCCTGCGGCATGGGCCAGTTCCTCCTGGCTCATCCCCGCGCGACGCCGGTACCTGCGGACGTTGTCGGCCAGCTCCGTAATCATCAACTCACCACCTCCCACTCCACGGTACGCCCGGCCAGCACATCAGCCGGGGGCGATCCGGCAGACACCCACCTACAGGGGTGCCGCACGCGTGGCGAGCCGGAACTCCGGCAGAATCGGGGTCTGCGTCGGAGGGGTCCCTCGTCGGTCGGGCAGCTTCGCCGTGCCAGGGTTCCCCGGGGGCCGCCAAGGCTCACCTTGTGACGCGTGCGCTCGGCCTTGGCGGCCCCCCGGGGGTTCCTGGTACGCCTCCGGTGACCGGGCGGCGAGGGGCCCCTCCCGCGACCCGCGACCCACACCACGACGAAGCCGCACACGTAAGTCATCCCCCTGCCCCTCAGAGGGAGGGCCGGGGTCTGGGGCGGAGCCCCGGAAGTGGTTCGCTGTGCTGGTTGTTGCGCGCCCGGACCGGCGGGGTCGTCGGCAAGCGGGGCGGAGACAGGAGCGGGCGGCGGCCCCGCCGGGCCGGAGCGCGCCCGGCCCGCGTCAGCGGGCCGCCTTGATCAAGTAAAGAAACTCTGAACAGCTCTCCGGGAACTATCCGGAAGTCGTCCCCTGTTGCCACACCGTGGCGTGGTCCGGGGTCAGCGTCACTGTCGGCCTTCGGCAAGCCTGTCGCGCAGGAGTTGGGCCTTGGCGGCCTTCTCCTCGGGTGTGTAGTTGCCGTTGAGGCGCTTGCGTTGTTCCATGACGGCGCGCATGGCGTCCCGGTGGGCTGTGGAGGCTTCGAATTCGGCGCCGGCCTTCGCCAAGCGTTCCTCGGCGGCTTTCAGTTCGGCGGCGACCTCGTCATCGGTCTTGCCGCTGAGCCTTACGACCTCTTCGTCCGCTCGGCGCTGAGCTGTCGTCTGTTCCAGCGTCTCGTTATAACGCTTGAGGAACTGATCACGCGGGCTGAGCTGGCGGACGAAGACACCCCGACCCTGTACGGAGTAGATCAGCCCTTCCTCCTTGAGGACCCGCAGGGCGTTCTGCGCGGTGGAGTTGGCGATGCCGAACTGAGCTTGTAGGTCGCGGGCGGACGGGAGTTTGGCCCCTGGTGTGAGCTGGCCGTCCTGGATCTGTTTGCGAAGTGCGTCCGCGGTCTGCACGTACGGGGGTCGGGGGTCGTCGGCCGGTGCGGCCTGCCATCCCCGCTGAAGGTCACCGAGTCCGACGTATGCGGGGTCCGACTCGCTGGCGGCAGCCTCTTCTTCGTGCTCGGCATCCGTGTTCTGGGCGCGTACGTAGCTGCCCCGGCCGAGGACGGAGTAGATCAGCCCTTCCTCTTTGAGTAGGCGCAGGGCGTTCTGGACCGTCGAGCTCGCGATCCCGAAGCGCCGTTGCAGCTCGCGCGCGGACGGCAGCCGCTCACCCGGGCGCAGTTCGCCGTCGCGAATGGCGGCACGTAGGACGTCGGCGGCCTGCACGTACGGCGGCCGGGGGTCCTGGTCCAGGGGCAGCGTCATGGCACGAGGGTAGCGGCGGACCGGCACCCACGGCATACCCGGCCGCCCCTGCGCCCGAGACGCACAGGCGTATCGATACGAATCGAGCGTTGCGCATGTAGCGGGCGTGCGGCTAGGGTCATGGCGAGTCGATCAAGCGGCTCCATCGAACGAGGATGTGATGGCATGGCCATGACCCGTATCCGTGTTGCTCTGCTGCCGTCGGCGGTGTGCATCGCGGGCACCGACCCGGCGCTGAAGATCAAGGACCAGCAGTCCGGGGAGGTCGCCACCGACCGGGAGACCGGTGCGTCGCCGTACACGGTGACCGTGATGCTCATGGAGGACGGCCGCGCCGAGGTCCTGAAGATCACAGTCCCGGAGACGGGCCTGGCCGCCGGGCTCAAGCCGGGCGCGATGGTGCGGCCGGTGGAGCTGTTCGCGACCCCCTGGGCGCGGATCTTCAACGGGCAGCTCTCCGACGGCGTCGCCTACCGGGCCGCCCGTCTGGAGCTGGTGACGGTGGAGGCGAACCAGTGATCCGCTTCGAAAGCGCCATGCCGGAGCGGGAGTTGCATCCGCTCCGGCCCCTGCCGGGGACCGCAGACAAGGCCACGTTCGCCGTCTCGGCCGCTGTGCTCGATCTGCTTGGCCTGAGCCCGGAGCAGGCGGCCCGCCTGGATCTGGTCCACGTGCTCCGCCTGATACGCGAAGAGGGGGCCTGACATGGAAGCCATCGCGGGATACGCACCGGATGCACTGCTGGCCGTGGCCGCGCTGGTCGGTGTGTGGCTGCTGGTGACGGTGGTGCGCTACGTGCGTGCCGACCGGGGCACGCGGGTGAGCATGCGGCAGGCCGTCCGGGTGCGGTGGGGCTGGGTACGCCTCGCGCGGATGGCCGGGCTGACGGTCACCGACAAAACCCCGGGCCTCCTCGCGCAGATTACCGCGTCCAAAGACGGCCCCGCCCCTGCGCCTCGGGTGCTCACACCCCGGATCAAGGTGAAGCCCGACCGGTTTGGGGTGATCGTACGGGCCCGGACGCTGCCGCAGGTCGGGCTGGAGGAGTACCAGAAGTCGGCGCGGTTCCTGGCCGACGCCTGGCGGTGCACGCGGGTCTCCATCCTGCCGGACTGCCCCGGCAAGGTCGTGATCCGGGGCGTTCGCTCCGACCCCCTGACCACACCGACCACGCACCGACCCACCGGCCTCCCGCCCACCGATCTGACGCGCTGGGAGCTGGGCATCGACGAGTACGCCGCCCGGGTGTGCGTGTCCCTGGCCAACGTTCCCGGGGTGACCGTGGCCGGCGTCCCGGGTGCGGGCAAGACCTCGGGGGTCAACAAGTTCGTCTGCGACTTCGCGCCGTCTCCGTCCGTGCAGATCGCGACGGCGGACGGGAAGGTGTCCCGGGCTTCGGAGGGCGACTACGCCGACCTGGTCAAGCGGATGTTCGCGTTCTGCGGGGACGACCTCGACGAAGCGAACACACTGTTCAAGCGGCTGGTGGAGCTGCGTAAGCGACGCTCGGCGACCATCCGGGACGTGCTGGGCGTGAAGAACATGTGGCACGTCGGCCCTTCTCCGGAGTGGCCGCTCACGGTTCTGATCATCGAGAGGCGCACACGTACTTCCGCGAGTACAAGGGCAGCGACCCGGCCACGAAGCGACTGGCCGCGTTGACGGCGGAGAACGCCCGGCTGGTGGAGGACCTGGTCAAGAAGGGCCGCAGCGTCGGCATCCTGGTGATCCTGATCAGCCAGAAGACCACCGGCGACGCCATCCCCACCTTCATCCGCGACGTATGCCCCATCGGGCTCTCCTTCGCGCAGAAGACGGTGGAGGCCGCGGTGGCCGCGCTGGGTGAGGACATCCGCAACTGGCCCGACGCCAGCCCGGTCACCTTGCAGGACCCCGCCTACGTCGGCGTCGCGGTGATGGCGATGCAGGGCCGCCCCGGCTACACCCGCATCCGCACCCCCTACGTCTCGGACGCCGACGCCGCCCGCGTCGCCGAGGACACCTCGCACCTGACCGCCGATCCGGACCTGTGCCTGGACGCCCTCCTCCGCTCGACCGGCCGGACGGCAACGCCCGCGCCCTCGCTCACCAAATGATCCCGAAACGCCCACGCCGGAAGGGAGGTTGAGATCATGGCGGAGGAACGGTTCACCCGGCGCACCGTGACCGTGGTCATGGCGGTCATCGCGGCCCTGGCCTTCGTCTTCTCCTTCGGCAACGTCTGGGCCCTCGCCATGCGGCTCGGCGTCCCCCACCCGATCGCGCCGCTGATCGCCCCCATGGTGGACCTGTCCGTTGTCGGGCTCCTGGTTGCGCTGCGATTCCTGGCCCTGCGCGGTGTCCCCAAGACGGAGTTGAGGGCTGGCACTCGGCTGCTGGCCGGACGCTACGGACGGGCCTGCCTGGACACCGTCGCCCCGCTCCTGCTCCTCGGCTGGGGCCACGTCGGCCCCGCCTTCCTCGCCCAGTTCCACACCCTCACCCACCCCACCCGACACCTGGAGGCAGCCGCCATCTCCGAACCGGTGCCCGACGAAGCACCCGCACCCGAGCCCCCGACGCCCGCACCGGTCGTCGTCACCTCCCCGGCCGAGGAACTGGAACCCGCTCCAACTCCGGTCGCCGTCACGAAGGCAACTCGGCCCGCCTCCGGCCCGGCCCTGCCTGCCGCCCTGCTGGACGCGGCCCGGCGCATCGCGGACACCCACCACGCCGAGCACGGAACACCGATCACCGCCGCCCACCTGGGAACCCGCATGGGCATCGCCCTGCCGGTGGCCACCACCGCACTCGCTCAGCTCTGAGCACCGGCCCACACCGGCCGCATCTCCCTCGCTGAACCCACGCCCGCCCCAGGGCCTGGTTCGTCATGCCCCGAGCAGCACCAACACACCTTCCTGCATGGCTGGTTGCTGCTCGGGGCCACCCACCCGAACAGAAGGGACACTCCCCGCATGGTCACCCTGGACCTGCGCCACGTGGCAAGCCCCGCCGTACGGGACCTGCTCCACCTGGCCAATCACCCCGACTTCGACCGCGCGCAACAGCAGATCGAACGCCTCGGCGGGTGCGCCGAACCCGTCCGCCTGACCGGCCGCACCACCACCGTCGACACCACGACCGGCGAAGTCCTGCGTACCTACACCTCCTCCGACGAGCCCACGGGCAGTCTGCTCACCGCGTGCGGCAACCGCCGCGCCTCCCGTTGCCCGGCCTGCTCCCGCCTCTACGCCGCCGACACCTACCACCTCATCCGCGCCGGCCCCTCCGGCGGCAAAACCGTCCCCGACACCATCCGCACCCACCCCCGCGTCTTCGCCACCCTCACCGCCCCCTCCTTCGGCCCCGTCCACAACCGCCCCGACGCCCGACCCTGCCGCTGCGGAACCCGCCACGAACTCACGGACCCCATGCTCGGCACCCCGCTGAACCCGGCGACGTACGACTACACGGGCGCGGTCCTCTTCAACGCCTACGCCGGGGCCTTGTGGGCACGCTTCACCACCTACCTGCGCCGCGAACTCGCCACCCGGCTCGACCTGACCCAGAAAGCTGCCCGCGCGGTGCTGCGGGTGTCCTTCGCCAAGGTCGCCGAGTACCAGAAGCGCGGCCTGGTCCACTTCCACGCCGTGATCCGACTCGACGGACCCGACGGCAGCACACAGCCCCCGCCCTCGTACGCCACGGTCGCTGTGCTCACCGACGCCATCCATGCCGCCGCACCCCGCGCCCGCATCTCCATCACCTCGGATGCCATCGGGGAACGCGAACTCACCTGGGGCCAGCAGCTCGACGTGCGCGAGATCGCCGCCTTCGGTACCGACAGCGAACTGACCGATCAGGCGGTCGCCGCCTACGTGGCCAAGTACGCCACCAAATCCGCCGACGCCTCCGGCACCCTCGACCGCTCCCTGTTCTGCCGCCCCTGCCAGGGACGCGGCGCCACCCTCCTGCCCCACGGGACCGCGCTCCCGTGCACCGCGTGCGACGGCACCGGACAGTCCCGGCCGCTGCCCCGGCTCGCCGTCGCCCGCCATGTGCGGCAGATGATCCGCACCTGCTGGGACCTGGGCCGCCTGCCGGAGTTTGACCACCTAAAGCTCTGGAAGTGGGCGCACATGCTCGGCTTCCGGGGCCACTTCTCCACCAAATCCCGCTCCTACTCCGTGACGCTCGGCGCGCTGCGCGATGCCCGCCACGCCTGGCGCACCGAACAGGCCCACGCCCACGCCGACCTTCCCGAACCCGATCCGACGACCACGCTCGTCGTCGGCCACTGGGACTACCTCGGCTCGGGCTACAGCCCCGGCGCCGCGCTCCTCGCCGCCTCCGTATGGCACCGCAGGGAAATGGAACGCCAGTTCACGGCCGAAGGCGGTTGCTGATGACCTCGCCCCCGCCGACTGTCCTCCGCTCGGAAGTGATCCCGGTGCTGGATCTGCTGACGGTGCCCCAAGTGATGGCCCGCCTCCAGATCGGCCGCTCCGCCGTCTACGACCTGCTCCGCACCGGCCAACTCGCCTCGATCACCCTCGGCCGCGCCCGCCGCATCCCCACCCACGCCCTCACCGACTTCATCCACACCCGACTCGAACAGGACGCCGCCTGATGACCACACCCCGCGACACCCCCGCATCCCGCCGCGTCCGCGCCAACGGCGACGGAACCGTCTACCAACGCAAGGACAGCCGCTGGGAAGCCGCCGGATACGTCCTCGCACCCGGCAACACCCGCAAGCGCATCCACGTCTACGGCACCACCCGCAAGGAAGCCCTCGCCAAGCTCACCGAGAAGATCGCCGCCAGCAACCGCGGCCTTCCCGTGCCCTCCGCGCAGGGCAGCGTGGCCGCGTACCTGACGTACTGGCTGGAGAACGTCGCCGTCCACCACCTCCGCGAGAACACCCACACCCGATACACCGCCTGCGTCAACCTCTACCTCATCCCCGGCCTGGGCAAGAAGAAGCTCACCAAGCTCACCGCCAAGGACATCCGCACCCGGCTCAACCAGCTCCGTACCACCTGCCAGTGCTGCGCACGCGGCATCGACGCCCGGCGTGATGACCCCCGCTGCTGTGCCACCGGCCAGTGCTGCCACAAGCTGCTCTCCCCGCTGACGCTCACCTACATCCACTCCGTGCTCAAGTCCGCTCTGGAGCACGCCGTCCGCGAGGAAGAGATCCCGCGCAACGGCGCCCGCAATGTCCGCACCGGCACCCCACGGCCCCGCCGCTTCGAACCCCTCACCGCCGACGAAGCCCGCCAACTCCTCACCGCGGCGTATGGTCACCGGTTGCACGCGCTGTTCGAACTCGCCCTCCACACCGGACTCCGGAAGGGCGAACTCCTCGGCCTGCACTGGGAAGACCTCCACCTCGACGCGGGCACCGCCGCCATCCGCCGCACCCTTCAGCGAACCGCCGCAGGCGGGCTCACCACGCTGCCCACCAAGACGCGGGCCTCCGAGCGCCGCATCGCCCTCCCCACCCGCTGCCGCCAGTCACTGAAGCTCCACCACGAACAGCAGCAGCGCGAGCGTGAGGCCGCGGGCACGACGTGGCTGCACGACGGGCACGTGTTCACCACAGTGCAGGGCAGACCGATCGACCCGACCAACCTCACCCGCACCTTCCTCACGCTCCTCCGCAACGCCGGCCTCCGCCGCATCCGCTTCCACGACCTCCGGCACTCCACCGCCACACTGCTCCTGGAACAGGGCGTCGAACTCGTCGTCATCAAGGAGCTCCTCGGCCACGCCCACATCGGTGTCACCGCCACCGTCTACGCCCACGTGAGGCTCCGCCTCCAGCGAGACGCTATCGACGCCCTCTGCACCGCGCTCGACGGCCCGCCGAACACCGGCACAGGCAATGCTGACGGCGACGAACCGCCGCCCTGCACCGCCCTCGTCCGCTGACGTTGCCGTCAACTACTGCCGTCACCCCACGCAGAAGCCCCGCCAGGAGTCGGCGGTTTCTAGGGATCGTCGCAACACGTGGTTGGTTGTGTCAGGCGGCGAGTAGTTTATGCAGGCGCTCGGCTGGAGTTTCCCAGCCGAGCGTTTTGCGTGGGCGGCCGTTGAGCTCGGCAGCAACGGCTGCCAGGTGCTCGCGGGCGTGGACGGACAGGTCGGTGCCCTTGGGGAAGTACTGCCGCAGCAGGCCGTTCGTGTTCTCGTTCGATCCGCGCTGCCAGGGGCTGGCAGGGTCGCAGAAGTAGACGGGGACGTTCGTGGTGAGGCTGAAGGCGTGGTGGGCTGCCATTTCCGAGCCTTGGTCCCAGGTCAGGGAGCGTGTCAGATGCGAGGGCAGACTCTGCACGGTCTTCACCAGCGCGTCGCGCATGTGCTCAGCGGCGCGGCCGTCGGGCAGGTGTACCAGCATCACGTAGCGGGTGGCGCGTTCGACGAGAGTACCGATTGCGGAGCCGTTGTCCTTCCCGATGATGAGGTCGCCTTCCCAGTGGCCGGGCACCGCCCGGTCCTCCGCCTCGGCCGGCCGTTCACTGATCATGACCATCGGGTGGCTGAAGCGCGGCTGCCGGCTGGCCGCCTGTCGCTGGGGCCTGCGACGTGCTCGCCCCGAGCGCAGGGCGCGGGCCACTTCACGGCGTAGTTCGCCGCGGCCCTGGACATAGAGGGCCTGGTAGACCGTCTCGTGAACCACGTGCATCTCCGGCCGGTCGGGGAACTGTGCACGCAGAGCGTTGCAGATCTGCTCCGGGCTCCACCGCAGGGACAGGTGATGCTGGATGAAGTCCCGCAGCGCGGCATTCCGAGCGATCTTGCCCACCTTGGGGCGGCGTCGGCGGGCGTCGGTGCGGGCTTGGGCCGCGTGGGGACGGTAGTGCCGCCGGCCACGGGGATCCGTGGTGCTGTTGCGCTGGATCTCCCGGCTGACGGTCGACGGGCTGCGTCCCAGCTCGGCGGCGATCGCACGGATCGTGGCCTTCTCCCGCAGCCGGTCGGCGATATGAAGGCGCTCGTCATCGCGCAGATATCGGCCCGAAGACATGGCGACGGGCGCCTGCCCTTGCTGGGCAGGCGCCCGAAACCTGTCCGGATCGCTCCGGCCGTTGCGCCACTCGCGGCCGGTCCGTTCGTTGACGCCCACCAGCCGGTACGCTTCTTTGTTGCTGTAGCCCTGTCGCACGAGCCGGAAGTATTCCTCCCGCTCCCGCCGCAACTTCATCGGCCCGTGAGCCTTACGGACCTTCCGGATCTCGAAGTCCATCGCATCCCCTGAGCTGGGGTGTTGCGACGACCACTAGAACGCAAGGTCGCCTGACGGGGCTTCAACTTTGCTACCGATATCTAGTGCGACGGTTGCGGGATCGAACGAAGAGGTTACGCCTCACTTCCCGCTGATCAGTCTTCACCGAGAAGACCAATAGCTTCCGGAAGCTCCAAAATTACACTCCTGCGCTCCGGGTTTTCCTCCAGTTCGGCACACTCAAGAACCAGGGAAGTAACTTCCCGACGCCCCTCTTCCGAGAGATTACGAAACAGGGCGGCAGCAGGTTCGAGAATGTCCGTTGCGATATCCGGATCAATATCTTCATCGTCCGTCAAGTCGATCGAGACGACGACGCTTACGAATGCGCGAACCAGGACCTTGTTGACATCCATCAGGGTACGACCCTCACTCGAATGTTGGTGATCAGGAGGCCGCCAAGGACTTTTCGAGCCCGCGCGGCCTCAGCCGCAGTGGGGACTTCCCACCGGCCGCTGTAACCGTTCTGCTCAAGCGCCAGAGATTGATTCATGGCTTGCCGGTATGTCTTGTTGAAGGTTGTGACGCTCACCTTTCGGTCGATCATCACGCCGTTGGCCGCATCAAACCCATCGAATTTGATCTGAGACAGGCTATTTCCGCCAGCCTTGTAGTACTGCAACGCTGGGGCCACGCCAGCCCTGGAACCCGTCGCCCCAGCATCATAAGCCCGCGCTGCGGAACTCATATTTGCGTTCTCGTTGACCCAATCGACGCTGCCATCGCAGTTGTGAACGAGAACCGGCGTGGCCCCCGCCAGCACATAGTACGTGTGGAGGTCACTGACGGTGAGGTTGTGGACCGCGGCCGACCGGGCTGTCCACCGCTTGATCGCGCTGATCTGGACATAGGTGCCGGCACTGGTCCGGAGCCATTCGCCCGGCCGCAGCTCGGTGGCGGCGATCCAGGCGTTGAGTTCAGGGATCCAGAAGGGGTGGCCGTCGGTCGCGGTGACCGTGGCGGTCGCCTTGCCGTTGGAGCCGTCCGTGTCGACGGTGATCTGGACGAGGTGCTTGACGCCCTGGCCCTTGATCTCGGCAGTGACGGTTTCGACAGCGGTCTCGCCGGTCTCCGGATCGGTGGCCAGGACCTGGTCACCGTTCTTGACGTCCTCGATCGGCTTGTCCGTGCCGTCGGCCATCAGGACCGGCGTGCCCGGCACGAAGCTGTTGCACCCTTCGGCCTCGCCGCCCTTGGCCTTCCCGCCCTGTCCGCCGCCTCCGCCGCCTGCCTTGGCCGCCTTCCTTTCCTGCCTCTTGGCCGTGTGGGCCGCTATCTTCTGTTTGACGTTGCCGGTCTTGTTGGCCGCCTTCTTCGCCGCTCTGGTCGCCGCCTGCTGGGCCTTCTTCTTCAGCTGGGCGGCCTTCCTGGCCGCGTCCGCGGCTTTCTTCCTGGCGAGTTTGGCGAGTTCCTCCGCCCGCTTCGCCATGGCGATGATCTTGCGGGCCTTGTCCTGTGCCTTGCGCCAGGCGCTGATCGCGTCGAAGGTCATCTCGACCGCGCGCCAGACCTTCTTGCCCTTGCTGAAGACCGCCGACCACGGGATGGCATCCATGATCAGGCTGCCGCAGGACCACAAGTCACCCCGCGAGAAGCAGCTGACCACGTCGTTCCAGCCGACGAACTCCTTCAGCACGGCCCAGCCGACGCTGAGGATGATGTCGGACATCGACTTGTTCAGCTGCCCCTGGGCCCACGCCACCACCGAGGCACCGGGGCCGCCGTAGTCGCCTCCACCGCCACCGCCACCCGAGGCCTGGGAGACCGTGCCCGTGGGGTCGGCGAAGGTGACCGGGTTGCTCTCGCAGTAGACGTACCCGTTCATCTGGACCGGGTCCGCCAGGTCCAGGACCGGGTCCGCCGAGAGGAAACGGCCCGTCGACGGGTCGTACTCCCGCGCCCCGAGGTGCACCAGACCGCTGGCCGCGTCGTCGCCGCCACCGATGTAGGAACGGTGCGAGCGCCACGAGTTGGCCTCACTGCGTTCCACACCGAACGGGTCGGTCCTGGAGAACTGCACGGTGGAGCCGCCGCTCAGCCCCACATTCAGGTACGCCGTGCCGTTCTGGTCCGAGACCTGCGCGGACACCGTCGAGGCGCTGGTGCCCTGCGCGTGCCGCATCACCGTCGGAGCGCCCGGCTGCGCGTAGTACCGCTCGGTGTACGACAGCGCGCCCGACGCCGTCATCGCGACCGTGGTGTCCCCGAGGAACAGGGTCCGCTCGCTCGCGCTGAGCGCCATCAGCCGCTCGCCGGAGGCGTCGTAGATGTAGGTCGTCTCGTTCGCCGGCGCCCACGACTGGGCGGTACCGTTCGGATCGCAGGTGTACAGCTGGAGCTTGGTGCCGTTGGCCGGGTTCGCGCTCGGCACATCGAGGCACTTGCCCGACGCGATGTGCTTGAGCTTGTGACCGGCGGCGACCGCCGTCCACTGCTGGCCCGCCGCGCCCGTGCAGTCCGCGATCACCACAGCCGTACCGTTGGCCGTGGCGCCGCCCGCCGGAACCGCGCACTTCCCGAGGACCTTCAGCGTGCCCTGCGAGGAGTCCGTGGGCGAGACCGCGTCGATGCGCAGCTTCTGGGCCTTGGTGCCGTTGCAGTTGTAGAGCTGGAGCGCGGTGCCCGCGGTCGTCGACGCCGACGTGAGGTCCACGCACTTGTTGTCGAGTCCCACCCAGGGGCCGGAGCCGTTCTCCCCGAAGCCGGTGACCTTCTCGACCATGCCGTCCCACGTCCACTGCAGCGCCTGCTGATCGGCGCCGTCGGTGCGCGTGCGGGTGTTGCCGGCCTCGTCGTACTTCCGCTGTCCCGCCTCGGTGACCCGCGCGCCGGCCTCGGTGGAGTACGTCGACGACATGGAGGTCAGCGTGTGCGGCTGCTCGCCGTTCGCCCCGCCGTACTCGTACGACGTGACCGTGTCCTTCGAGGGGTCCGACACCGTGCTGCCGTCGACCAGCGCCATGTGGTGCTTGACCAGCGTTTTCCGGTTGCCCAGCTCGTCGTAGGTGTAGGTCTGCCGGTACCCGTCCCCCGCCGGTCCCGCCGCCACGGTGCCCGGCGTCCCGTCGCTCTTCGTGGCGCACGTCGTGTCCTGCGCCGTCCACGCCTGGGTGAGCTCGCCGAGCGGGTCGTAGGTGAAGCACTGCTGCTCGGTGACCGCGTTGGAGCGGTCCGCGATCCCGGTGACGTTGCCCGCGTTGTCGTAGCGGTAGGTCCGCGCGTTGACCCGGTAGCCGGTGACCGTCGTCGTATCGGCGATCGATTCGCGGTCGATGACGCTCTGCGTGAGCGCACCGCTCGACTCGTCGAACACGTTGGTCGTCCACAGCCGGTTCGGCTGCTCGCCGGTGACGGTGCGCAGCACCTCGCCGTAGGGGCTGTAGCTGACGTCGGCGGTGTACCACTGGTCACCGGAGGTCGAGATGGGCAGCCCGTCCTTGTTGTAACGGGTGACGATCTCCTCGCTGCCGAAGGCGCCGGCGGCGGGCAGCTTCACGGCCTTCGGCAGGCCGGTGCGGGTGTACTCGTACGTGTAGCTGTACGAGTCCTTGAGCCCGTAGATCAGCGCGGTCGCGGACGGCAGCGAGACCGTCTTACCGGTCGGCAGGTAGTCCGGCGTGTAGCCGGTGACGGAGGACGTGTAGGCCAGTCCGTCGGTGTACCGGCTCGCGGAGGAGGGCAGTCCGATCCCGCCGGGCGCCTGGTCGTACCCGTTCAGGGTGAGGAGCGCGCCCGAGGAGGAGCCGAGTCGCTGCTCGGTGGGGCGCGACAGCCTGTCGTAGCCGTTCCACACCGTCACGCCGCGCGAGTCGGTGGTCGTCTGCGGCCGGTCCAGCGCGTCGTAGGTGGTCTTCGTCGTACCGGTGTCGGGGTCGGTGGCCGTGATCTGCCGGCCGCGGGCGTCGTACGTCCAGGACCAGGTGTTGCCCCGGGTGTCCTTCGCGGCGACCTGGTCGCCGCGCGCGTCGTAGCGGTACGTGGTCGTGCGGTGCGCGCTGCGGGCCGCGTCGGTGAAGGTGTCGACGCGGACCGTGCGGCCGAGCGCGTCGGTGTAACTGCGCTGCGAGGCGCCGCCCGTGGGCTCGATCGCGGTCGAGTAGTCGTAGCCGTACTCGCTGCGGGACGCCTTCTCCGGCTTCGCGGTGCCGGCTTCGTACGGGGTCTCGGACAGGGTGCGGCCGAGACCGTCGTACGCGTACAGCGTGGAGTTCGGTATCTGGTAGTCCGACGCCACCTCGTACATGACCGTCTTCGGGTCACCGGTCGCGTAGTAGGCGTTGTCCGTCCGCCTGACCGTGCCGTTCGCGCTGTAGACCACGTCGGTGATCAGACGTCCCTCGCCGGTGGCGGGCGTCTGGGTCTGGCGCTCCCGGCCCAGGCCGTCGTAGAACGCCACGGTGTCGCTGTACTCACCGTCGTCGCCCAGCGTCGAGGTGACGACGGACACCGGCTCGTCGGGGGTGGTGTTGTAGGCGAATTTCACCGACGGGACCTCGGTGGTGGCCTGCGAGGGGCTCCAGCCGGCCGTGGTGCGCCCCAGCGCGTCATAGGCGTATCTGGTGGTGTTGCGGTTCGCGTCGGTCTCTTCGAGCGTGGTGCCCCGGCCGGGCTCGATCGACGTGGTCGACGCGTGGCCGAGCGGGTTGGTGGTGGTGACCGCGTACACCTGGCCCGTGGGCGGGTCGTACGAGGTTCTCTCGGTGTTGTCCTCGGCGTCGCTCGTGGACGTGGCACGGCCGTAGTCATCGTAGCCGAGGGAGGCGGTCTTCGTCCAGGAGCCGCCGCTGCCGCTGATGTCCCATGTGGTGGTCACCAGGCCGGTCTTCGGGGCGGCGCCGAACGCGGCGTCGTCGTAGGCGACACGGGAGCCGTCGATCCAGTCGGCGGCGGTCGCGGTGGCCGCCTGCGCGCAGGTGCCGGCGGTGGTCAGTGTCTCCTTGGCCAGGCCGATCAGGTTCTTGGCCTCGTTGTGGACGTAGGAGCTGACCGTGCAGGACTCGTCGCCGGAGATGTCGCTGTCTCCCAGCACCTCGACCTCGACCGGCAGACCGTACGTGTCGTCGTACGTGGTCGAGGTCTTCACCGTCCGCGTGGTCCGCTTGTCGTCGGTGGAGCCCGAGGAACGGTTCACGGAGACGCTGTGGTCGCTGAGGACGCGGTACGCGTGCAGGGCGGGGACGCCGTCGCCGCGGTTGCCCCGCGTCGCGAGGACCTTCACCGTGGGGTAGTCGACCGTGCGGGTGAGCAGCGTCCCGGCGTACTTGGTGTACGTGAGGGTCTCGGCGACGCGCCCCTGATAGGCGGTCTTGTCCGCGGCGATGGTGGCGCCGTCGGCGTCCTTCAGGGTGACGGAGCGTGTCGTGCCTCCGGGCAGCGGATCGCCGTCCATGCCACGGAAGTAACGCGTCTCGCTCATGCCGCGCTGGGTGCCCATGTACTCGGCCGTGGAGTCGGCGCCGGTGACGGTGCGCACCAGCTCGTAGCCGCGCCACTGGTCGTACGTGCGGGTCTTCTTCTTGGAGAACTCGGCCTCGTTGAGCGCCCAGGCGCCGCCGCCGACGTACTCGTAGGCGGTGGACACCGCCGGGACGCCGGTCATCCCGGCCTGCTCCTGGACGGAGTCGACGACGTACTTGTTGAACCACGAGATGGACTCGTCGGCCTTGTCGGGGTCGGCGTGCCAGTAGGCGGGGAAACAGCGCCCGGTGTTCGCCTCGGGTTTGGGGAAGCCGCTGCCGGTGGCGCACGCCCCGGCCGGAGCGGCGTAGTCGACGACGGTTTCGCCGCCGTACTCGTTCACGACGCGGACGACGCGCATACGGTCGAACGTGGGGTTGGGATCCTTCGCCCCCTCCTTGACCCGGTTGGGCATGGGGGTGACGTTGGCGAGGAAGGTGACCGGGTTGAGCGGGATGACCTCTTTGTCGGTGCCGTACCCGGAGCGGGACAGGGACTCCAGCCACAGGGCGGTGCCCTCGTCGGTGCGCTCGGCGGGCAGGGACTGCTGGAGTGTCCAGCTGTCGACCGGTGACAGGGCCGTGGAACCCTTGGTGCGCTGCGCCTCCGTGGTGACCTTGGCGAGGCGCTTGCGGGACCAGAAGGTCGGGACGGGTACGAAGCAGTCCTCGCCGGCTTTGCCGGAGCAGTACAGGTCGGCGGGGGTGTCGTACCAGATGCGGTTGCGCGCGAAGTCGCCCGAGGTGAAGTTGGCGTCGGTGCACGCGATGCCGTCCTCGGCGTAGCAGCGCTCGTCGACGTTGAACCGGACGCGGGCGAGCGGGGCGGTGCCGAAGAGTGTGCCGGAGCGCTGGCCGTAGTCGATGCGGGTGAGGTGGCCACCGCGGTCGTAGGCGACCGGGGACTTGAACTTCATGTCCTTCGCGAAGTAGTTGGTCTCCTTGTCCCACCAGAGCGTCATGGCGTTGCCGTTGGGGTCCACGACGTAGTCGAGGTTCCAGCGCCATGCCTGGTCGCAGAAGGACTTCGCGAACTCCGCCGCGTAGCAGGGCTCATCGGGGTTGTTCCCGGCCACCGGCGCGGTCAGGACGGAGTTGGTGGTCTCATCGCCGGTCTTCCAGTTGGGCAGTTTGTGGCGGCCGAACCAGTACTCCATGCCGTCGCGGGTGGTGACCTTCCAGTACTCCCCGTCGTTGTCGCCGTTTCCGAAGGAGGTGTTCCTGCCGAGCTCGACCAGGGAGCCGTCACCGTTGGCGGTGACCCAGTCGCCGGACTTGTCGTCCAGGACGAGTTCCGTGGTGGTGCCGCCGAGGGTCAGTGTGGCGTTGGAGGAGCCCCAGCACAGATCACCGGTCTTGTGCTTGGCGTTGTTGGCGCCGCTGGTGCCGGCGTCGCTGGTGCACGCCTTGTAGGTACGGGTGATGGAGCCGGGGTTGTACTCCCAGCCGTCCCCGATCCACGACGCCTGGTTGTTGGTCGCCGACGTACGGCCGTCGACCACCTGGGAGTTGTAGCCGAACGCGATGCTCGGCGAGGGCCCGCCGGGAACGCCCGGGACCTGTAGGGGGTACGAGTAGCTGAAGCCGCCCGAGCTGCTGCCGGCCGACCAGGAACCGGCGCTGACCAGGGGCGTGGCGGAGAAGTCACCCTTGGATCCGCCGCCCGACGAGGTGGCGACCCAGACCGCGGTGCCCGAGCCGGCGGCGGTACGGAGCAGCGCTCCCGGGGCGGCCGGGTTGCGGAACAGCGCGTTCGTCAGGACCCCGGTGCCGGTGCCGCTCGACACGCGGGACGCGTTCGGGGAGAAGCCCGCGGGCGGCCCGGTCAGCGTGGCGACGTCCACCGTGGCCTCGATGCGCCGCTTTCCGTCGATCTTGCCGTCGCCGACGACGTCGTCGTCCTGCTCCTCGACGACGTTGTCGGTACGCACCTCGGTCGGCTCCGAGCACTCCTCGGAGCCGGGCGAGGACAGGAAGCACTCCGGGTACTGCACGAACTGGAGCCGGTCGGCCCAGTCGGCGCCGTACAGCTCGGCGAACTCGGTGTAGTCCAGCGCGACCACGGCTTCGCCGGTCGCGTCGGCGGGCGGCCGGACGGTGAAGACGAGGCCCTTGAGGTTCGTCCCGGCGAGTTCCGCCTGGTCGGCGAGGGCGACCTGCCAGTCGCCCTCCAGAGCGGCTGCCTCCTCTGCGGTGGCGCTGTCGGGTGCGCCGACCTCGATGGGCAGGCCGCCCACCGGGACCATGTCGCCGGCCGTCAGACCGGCCACGGTCTCGGTCGCCGCGGCGCCCGCCGGGGCTGATGTCCTGGAGGGCTCGTACTCCGCGGCCTGTTCGATCTCGGCCGTCGTGAGGTCGGCGTACACGCCGCCGTCCTCACCGGCCGCCGGATCGGTCTTCGCCAGGTCGAGGAGGTCCACACCGGCGCGCTTGTCGTCCGGTGGCACGGCGTACGCCGCGGGCAGCGCACCGGCCATCAGCGCACCGAAGACGAGGGCCACCACTCCGGTACGGAACCGGGCTCGTCTGCGCCGCTCGGCGCCCGTTCCGGGGAGATTGCCCCGGCCACTCCAGGAAAGTGAAATCCACACGACGGTCGTGGCCCCCCACGCACTCGATCGGCGCTGCCGGGTGTGGAGGGAAACCCCACCGCCGATCACCGAAGTTGACTGGCCGCATGTTCAGCCATGAACTTACGCGCCGTCAAATACCTTTCACCGTAGGTGATTTGAGTCACGGAAGATTTCCCGGTGAGTTGGGCAGTACTCCGCCAAGCCGCCACAGAAGTCTTTCCCCGTTCATTTTCTGTGTGGAATGTGAGAACCGGACATAACTTTCTTACCTTCCCCGAAGTGGAGGTAAAGCTCCGAATTTTGGAGCTACTCGCGATGATTTGCGGCCTTGTGGGCGGTGTCCATGAGATGTCCTCCGGATGAATGACCGGCCGACCGGGGCCGCGGTGGCGCTCCTGGGCAGGTCGTCCGCCACCGCGAGGCGGACGGAAACACCTGGCCCAGGACGAAGTCCATCCGTCATGCTTCTGCCGCGTCCCCTCTCCATGTGACGCCGTTGTCGCGTGGCGACCGGCGAAGAACACGGCGGAGTGAGGGCGGGGGGATCACAGCGATGTCGTGACACGTGCCTGCCTTGCCGCCCGCACCCAGCGGATTTCCTCCGCCGGGTGCGGGCGCCTGCGTACGGCCGTACAGGGAGGGAATCCAGCACTGTGGAACGTCGGCGATTGTTCCGGGCAGTGCCCCGGCGTACCACGGCGGGAGTGGCCGCTCTGGTCGTCGCCGCCCTCGGCGCGACCCTCCTGGTCGCGGAGCCCGGCGGCGGGGACGGCGGTCCCGGGGCGAAGCGGGCCGCCCGGCCGGCCGCCGGTCCGCTGGACGAGGACGCGGCGCAGGAGAAGGCGGTGAGGAGCGGCAAGCGGGTCGAGGTGACGGCGCTGCGAAGCGCGACCTCCACCACGTTCGCGCGGCCGGACGGTTCCTTCGAGCTGACCTCCCACGCCGCTCCGGTCAGGGCGAAGGTGGGCGGAACATGGAAGCCCATCGACACCACGCTGGTGCGTACGGACAAGGGCTGGGCGCCGAAGGCGTCCGCCGACCCGGCGGTGTTCTCGGCGGGCGGCGGCACGCCGGGAGGTACGCGCGGCGGCGCCAAGCGGGCCTCGGCCGGCGGCGCGGGCTCCGTACACCCTGCCTCGTTCACCGTCCCCGGGTCCGGCGCGGGAAGCGGGGCGGGGAGCCGGGCGACTCCGGCGGCGACGGCGGCCCCGGCGGCGGCGCGGTCCACCGCGTACACCGAACTGGTCACGTTCACCAGCGCGGGCCACGAGGTGACCGTCAGCTGGCCGGGCCCGCTGCCCGAGCCGGTGATCGACGGGGCGAGCGCGCTCTACCCGGGCGTGTTCGACGGCGTGGACCTGCTGCTCACCGCGCGGGACAGCGGCTTCAGCCACCTGCTGGTCGTGCACAGCGCACAGGCCGCCGCCGCTGCCCCGCTCGACGACCTCGCCTACCGTCTGACCTCACCCGATCTGACGTTCCACCTCGATCCGGTGACCCGGGTGGTCAGTGCGCAGGACGATGCCGGCCAGGAGATCGTGGTGTCGCCGACCCCGTACATGTGGGACTCGGCCGGGAAGCCCGCCGTCACGGAAGGGGCCGACCCGGAACCCGCCGAGCCCGCCGAGCCGTCGGCCCCGGCGTACTCCGAGGAACCCGGCGCCGAGGTGGGCGAGGAGAGCGAGCCGCCGTCCGACGGACTCGACACGGAGGGACCGGAACCGGGCGCCCTGCCGGAGTCACCGACGACCCCGGCGCCGACGCCGGACCCGGAGGGAAGTCCCGGCGAGGAGGAGTTCACCGAGCGGACCGCGTACGGCTCGCACGGCCGGGCCGGGGCCGCCGCCCGCGTACACACCGCCACTCGCGTGGGCGACGTCCCCCGCACCGGCGACACCATCCGCGCGGACGCCGCCACGGCCGGCGCGGTCCTGACGCCGGGGGAAGTCCTGTCGTTGCCCGGTCTGGCCGGTCCGCAGCCAGGTACCCACGCCGCCGTCGGTGACGCGGCCCTCACCGGGCAGGGCGCCACGTCCGCCGAGCTGACCGTCGTGTCCGACGACGCGTGGCTGGCCGGAAAGGACACCGTCTGGCCCGCGTTCATCGACCCCTCGCTCACCGGGAAGACGAAGAACTGGACGACGGCGTACAAGAAGTACCCGGATTCGAGCTTCTACGACGGCGCCAACTACAACTCCGGTACGACGGAGGCCCGAGTCGGCTACGAGTCCACGACAGGCGGCCTGTCCCGCTCCTATTTCCGTCTCGGCTGGACCACCAGCTTCAAGGGAGCCACGGTCACGTCGGCGACCATCCGGCTGAGGGAGACGTACGCCTGGGGCTGCGAGAACCGGGAGATGGAGCTCGGGCACACGGCCGGCATCTCGTCCAGCACCACCTGGAACAGGCAGCCGGCCTGGAAGAGGACCATCGGTGCGAAGTCCTTCGCCAACGGCTACAACTCGACCTGCCCCGACGCATACGTCACCTATGACGGCAAGTCCATCGCGCAGGAGGCCGCCGACGGGGGCTGGACCGACTTCACCATCGGGATGCGCGCCTCCAACGAGAGCTCATCGGCCTCCTGGAAGAAGTTCACGGCCGAGGGCGAATCCGCCCCGAAGATCACGATCGTCTACAACCGGAAACCGAAGACGCCGACATCGCTCGACATGAACCCCGGCCCCACCTGTGAGAGCGAGACGCCCTACCCGACCATCGGCAAGCGTGACCTGGTCCTGTCGGCCGCTTCCTCGGACCCCGACGACACCTCCACGTCGAAGGACCTGAAATACCTGGACTTCGAGCTCTGGCGGGTCAATTACAGCGACACCAAGATCCTCGACACGAACGTCGCCGTGAGCAGTACGGGCAAGGCGTCGGTCACCGTGCCGGCGAGCAAGCTGACGAACGGCTACACCTACTCCTGGCGGGTACGGGCCATCGACTCGACCGGTGCGGGTTCCGCCTACGCGCCGGCCAACGACACCGGCGTCTGCCGTTTCATCTTCGACAGCTCCGCGCCGAACGCCCCGGTCGTCTCCTCCACGGAGTTCCCGGCGGCGGACGCGGACGGCACCGTGTGGTCCCTGCATCCCCTCGGAGCCGCGGGGTCGTTCACCTTCGACCCCGACGGCGAGACCGACATCGCCAGCTTCCAGTACTCCTTCAACTCCACGAGCTACAGCAACTCCAAGCCGGCGACGAAGGGGAAGTCCCTGACCCTCCCGCTCACTCCGCCTGCCGCGGGACCGCACATCCTCTATGTCCGCTCGGTCGACGGCGCCGGCAACTACTCGGCGGGGACCAAGTACTACTTCTACGTACGGCCCAAGGCGAGCGCCGATACCCCCGGCGACGTCAGTGGTGACGGCATACCCGACCTGTACGTCATCACCGACGCCGGGAACATGTACATGTACCCGTCCACCCTCGGTGGTGACATCCACACCAGCCTGAAGGCCGCCCACGTCGAGGGGACGCCGATCCAGTCCATCGAGGGCAACGGGTACTGGAAGGACAGCGGCGGCAAGCCCGCCCTGATCGCCCACGGCGGCGACGGACTGCCCGGCGACGGCATCACCGACATGTTCGCCCGGATGCCCGACGGCAAGCTGTACGTCTTCCCGGGCGACGGCTACGGCAGCTTCGACACCGGCAAGCGCGAACTTCTGCGTCTGCCGGCCAATGCCCCGGCCACGAGCACCTTCGACCAGATCATCGTCGGCGACTACAACCTCGACCGCAGGCCCGATGTGTTCGCCACCACCCAGAGCGGCGCTCTGTGGCTCTTCACCGGCTACACCGGCGCGTCGTTCCGCACGGCCACCCAGATGAACGGCTCGGCCTGGGGCGTCCGTGACCTCGTGTCGGTCGGTGACCACAACAAGGACGGTGCCCCCGACCTGGTCTGGCGCTCGGAGGAGAGCGACCGGCTCTACATCCGCCACGGCGTCAAGGACGGAACGAACGGCTCCACCGTCGCCTCCCTCTCCACCGCCGCCGCCTCGCTGATGGGAGTCGACACCCCCTACGCGGAGGGCTGGTCGGAGACCACGATGCCGGTGGCGCGCCTGTACGGGACCCCGGATGTGACCGGGGACGCCATCCCCGACATCTGGAGCCAGGCGCCGGACGGCAGCATCAAGCTCTACAAGGGCGGCGCTTCGGCACTGGGCGCGGGCACCACCGTGATCAGCGTCGACAGCGACTGGGACATCAACAAGATCGCCTTCGGCTGACCCGCCGTCCTCCTGCGCGACGGGCCCGACGCCTCCGGGGGCGCCGGGCCCGTCGGCCTTTCGGCGGGCCGCTCGTCCGGGTGGGTTGCCCCTCCCGGCGGGCCGCTCGCCAGGTTCGGCAGGCAGCTCGGCGGGCACCGCCCGTCAGGCGGCCTCCGCCCCGGACGCCAGCGCCGCCGCTTCGTCCGCGCATCCCCACGACAGGGTCACGCCGGAGCCGCCATGGCCGTAGTCGTGGACCACGCGCACGCCGGGCAGCAGCCGGTCGTCCCGCTCCAGTCGCACGCCGCCCGCGCGATGCGGGCGCAGGCCGACCGGGTGGGCGAGGACGGTGGCCCCGGCCAGCCGGGGTTCGAGGGCGGTGCAGCGGCGCAGGATCGCCGAGGCGGTGGCCGGGTCGGCGGCCGTGTCCCAGCGGCCGGTCTCGAACGTACCGCCCAGCACGACATCCCTGCCGCGCGGATGCACGTAGGTGTAGCCGTCGGGGTGGTCCTGGACCCGCAGGGAGGTACGCAGACCGGGGTTCGCGACGATGACCAACTGCCCGCGTACCGGCGACATGGTGGTGTCCCCGCAGAGCGCGCCCGCCGCCAGCCCGGCCGCGTTGACGATCAGCGCGCCCCACTCGGCGGCCCGGGCCAGGCGGTCGACACGGCGGTACAGCAGCGTTCCGCCCGCCTGCCGGAAGCGTTCCGCCAACCAGCCCAGGTAGAGCGGCATTTCGACGGTCGGCGCGTCGAAGGCCCAGCCCTCGGTCCACCGCTGAGTCCGCTGCTCAGCCGTCCGCTCCGTCCGCTCCCCCGCGCCCTCCCCCGCGCGCAGCCGGCGGAAGCCGGGCACCGCCACCGCCCACCACGGGAAACCGGATGCGCGCTCCGGGCTGTCGGCGGTGTACATCCGGCACGGGCCCATGGTCACGCCGGGGACGCCGTCGGCGGCCTGGCGGGACAGCTCGGCGTACGTGGCCGACGCCCAGGTCGTGATCTCCGGAGTGGCGGGCATACCGGTCGGGTACCAGACGGCGGCCGCGACCGACGACGTCCTGGCGGGGAGCGCCTCGTCGGTCACCACCGTGACCCGCGCGCCCTGTTCCGCCAGCCGTACCGCTGTGGTCAGTCCGATCACTCCAGCGCCGACAACCACGACATCCGCGTTCATGGTTCCCTCCCGAACTCGTCCGGCTCGCCCCCTGGCCTCCGGATGTGTTTCCAGGAAGCCCGCAGGACCGGGGAGGTGTCCAAGACGCTTTTCCGCGAGCCCGATACGCCCCGCTTATCGGGGGACCGAAAACACGTCTGGGAACATGGCCGGTCATGCCGCCTACGATCGGTTCATGGACTTACGAAGGCTGGGCTATTTCGCCGTGCTGGCCGACGAGTTGAACTTCACCCGGGCCGCCCGGCGGCTGCATATCGCCCAACCGGCCCTGAGCCAGCAGATCCAGGCGCTGGAGCGGCAGATCGGCGCCCGCCTCATCCTCCGCGAGACCAAGGGCTGCTCGCTCACGCCGGTCGGCCTGGTGGTCGCCGAGGAGGCCACGCGCCTGCTGCGCCAGGTCTCCGCCGCCGAGGAACGTATCCAGGCGGCGGTACGCGGCCGGTCCGGCCGTCTGCGGCTCGCCTACACGCGCTCGGCGCGCGGCGGGGTGGCCGATGCCCTGGTCACCGCTTTCCGCACTCAATTCCGTGACATCGAACTGACCCTGCAGACCGGATGGACGGCACACAATGTCGCCGAACTGCGCGCGGGCCGTCTGGACGCGGCCTTCATCAGACCACCGATCGACGAAGCGCCGGAATTGGTATACCGCGTACTGGCCGAGGAAGAACTGCTTCTCGCGCTACCGGCCCGGCATCCTCTCGCCGCTTTACGCACAAAGATCAGCCGGGAACAGATCGCCGACGAACCCGTGCTCCTCTTTCCCCGGGAGAACGGCCCCGGAATGCACCGCCTGATCACCGATCAGATCTGGCCGTCCGGCCCCCGCATCGTCGGTGAGGAGCCGGACGACGAGCAACTCCTCCTCGCCGTCGCCGCCGGCCACGGCATCTCGGCCGTCCCGGCGGGCCGCGCCCATGCCCTGCGCGTCCCCGGCGTCCGGCTGCGCCACCTCACCGCGCCGGTTCCGACGGTCCCGCTCGCGCTGGCATACAACCCGACCGCCGATCTGCGCGTGGTGAACCTGCTGCTCCCCCTGATCGCACCACGCCCGGCCCGTCACCGCTGATCCGCTGAAGGCGGCACCGGCGGCGACAGGGCGGCCCACAGGGGGGCGACAGGGGGGCGACAGGGCGATGGTCACCGTGCGGTGTCGTGCCAGGCGGCCTGTCGGCGGCGGACGTACACGCGGCGGTCGACCACCTCCGTCATCTCCCGCGCGTCCAGGGCCACGTCGAGTTCACCGCTTCCTGAGACGGCACGCCCCCGCCCCGCGTGTCAGTTCCCGGCCTGCGGGACGTCCAGGCGCAGGACGAGGTGGGTGTCGTGGCGGGGGCGGTCGGGGTCCGGTCGCCAGCCCTGGGTGGCGTAGAAGTCCTGGGCGCGCGTGTTGTGTTCGTACACCTCCAGGCGGGCCGTGCGGATGCCGGCGCGCTGCCAGGC
The DNA here is from genome assembly GCF_044454085.1 of Streptomyces sp. NPDC051569. NCBI lineage: Bacteria > Bacillati > Actinomycetota > Actinomycetes > Kitasatosporales > Streptomycetaceae > Streptomyces > Streptomyces sp. NPDC051569. The sequence continues at coordinate 72,374 of NZ_JBITDJ010000025.1, read as the reverse complement.
GGTGACGCAGGCCGTATGCAGGGCGGTGCCGATGCCCTGGCGCCAGCGGGCCGGGGAGACGTGGAGCTGGGTCAGGGTCGTGACGCCGTCGACCGCGCGGTACGCGGCGATGCCCGTGAGCGTGTCCCCCCGCTCCGCGCAGAGCACCGCCGCGCCCGGTTCGTCGCGGACGAGGGCGCCGGACCAGCTGTCGCGGGTACGGGCCCGTTCCGCCGGGCCCTCGAAGTCGGCGTCCGGGATGTGGCCCCGGTAGTAGGTGGCGCGCGCCTCGGCGTGGAGGTTGGCGATGGCGTCGAGGTCGTGGAGAGCGGCGGGTCGGATCACGGGAAGAGGGACGCGCGCGGGTCGGATCATGGGGAGAGGGACGCGCGCGGGCCGGGCCCCGGTTGCGATGGGGCCCGGCCCGCGCGCGATCTCGTCGGCCTTCGGGGGTCAGCTCTCCGGCCGGTCGTCGACGCGGCGCGGCAGCCCCAGGGGGTTGGCGTCGCGCAGCTCCGGCGGGAGGAGTGCCGCCGGGGTGGACTGGTACGAGACCGGGCGCAGCCAGCGTTCGATCGCCGTGGCGCCCACCGAGGTGGAGGTGGAGGTGGTCGCCGGGTAGGGGCCGCCGTGGTGCTGGGCGGGGGCGACGGCGACGCCGGTCGGCCAGCCGTTGACGAGGACGCGGCCGGCGAGCGGGGTGAGTTCCGCGAGGAGTTCGGCGCCGCCGGGCTCGGTGCCGTCGGCCTCTTCCTCGGCCAGCTGGAGGGTGGCGGTGAGGTTGCCGGGGAGGCGGGAGAGGACCGCGCTGATCTCGTCGGTCGAGGCGTACCGCGCGACCACGGTCACCGGGCCGAAGCATTCCTCCAGGAGCAGGTCGTGCGCGCCTTCGGCCGCGAGCAGCTTCGCCGGGAGGGTCAGGAAGCCCGCGCTGACGGTGTGTTCGCCGCCCGCGCCGGGGGTGACCGGGGCTTCCACGCCGGGGAGTTCGGCCCGTTCGCGTACGCCGGCGGCGAAGGCGTCCCGCATCCGGTGGTCGAGCATGACGCCGGGGTCGGTCTCGCTGACGGCCGCCGTCAGGGAGGTGAGCAGCCGGTCCCCGGCCGCTCCGGCCGGGGCCAGCACGAAGCCGGGCTTGGTGCAGAACTGCCCCTCCCCCAGCGTCATCGAGCCGGCCAGTCCCGCGCCGATCTGCTCGGCGCGCTCGGTGGCGGCGGCCTCGGTGATCACGACGGGGTTGAGGGAGCCGAGTTCGCCGTGGAAGGGAATGGGCGCGGGCCGGGAGGCGGCGGCGTCGAAGAGGGCGCGGCCTCCCCGTACCGAACCGGTGAAGCCGGCGGCGGCGACCAGCGGGTGCGTGACCAGCTCGACGCCCGCTTCGAAGCCGTGCACCAGGGTCACGACGTCCTCGGGGAGGCCCACCTGGGCCGCGGCCCGGCGCAGTACGGACGCGCACAGTTCGGAGGTGCCGGGGTGGCCGGGGTGCGCCTTGACGATGACGGGGCAGCCGGCCGCGAGGGCGCTGGCGGTGTCGCCGCCGGGTACGGAGAAGGCGAGCGGGAAGTTGCTCGCGGCGTAGACGGCGACGACGCCGAGCGGCACCTTCCAGCGGCGCAGGTCGGGCCAGGGCGGGGTGCGGGCCGCGTCCGCGTGGTCGATCCGTACGTCGAGGAACGCGCCTTCGTCGACGACCTCGGCGAAGGCCCTCAACTGGGCTGTCGTACGCGCGAGTTCGCCGGTGAGCCGGACGGGGCCGAGGGCGGTCTCGGCGTCCGCCGCCTCGATGACGTGCTCGCCCGCCGCGTCGAGCAGGTCGGCCGCGGTACGCAGGAGGGCGGCCCGTGCGGTGCGGTCGGCCAGCGCTCCCCGTGCGGCGTACGCGCCGCGCACCGCGCGGTCGATCTCCTCGGACGTGGCCTCATCCGCGACGTGCTCGCGCGGCTTCCCCGTTCGGGGGTCGACACTCCAGACTGGTGCTGCTGCCACCGCGGCTTCCTTCCCAGCGTTTCCGGACCTCTGCCATTCACTGCTGTCCACTGCTTCGCACTGTCATCCATCACCACTTGTTCGGTATTCTGAACAAAGTTCCTGATGGTGAACCTGTAGGGACTCTATTTCCGGGCGTTCTGTGTGGTCAAGAGCGGTCAAGAAGGCACGACGAGAAGGCAAGAGGGGCGAGGGACGACGATGTCGGCTGCGGAAACCGGTGGGGCACAAGTCAAGTCCGCTGTAAGGACCGTGGAGTTGCTCGAATACTTCGCGGGACGCCCCGGCATGCACTCCCTCGCCGCCGTCCAGGAAGCGGTCGGATACCCGAAGTCAAGTCTCTACATGCTGCTGCGCACACTGGTCGAGCTGGGCTGGGTGGAGACGGACGCGACGGGCACGCGGTACGGCATCGGCGTACGCGCTCTGCTGGTCGGCACCTCGTACATCGACGGTGACGAGGTCGTCGCCGCCGCCCGCCCCACCCTGGACCGGCTCTCCGACGACACCACCGAGACCATCCACCTCGCCCGCCTCGACGGCACCAACGTCGTCTATCTCGCGACCCGCCAGTCCCAGCACTACCTGCGGCCCTTCACCCGCGTCGGCCGCCGGCTGCCCGCCCACTCCACCTCGCTCGGCAAGGCGCTGCTCGCGACCCACAGCGACGAGCAGGTGCGCACGATGCTGCCGGAGACCCTGCCGGCACTGACCGAGCACACCATCACCGACCGCGAGAAGCTCATCGAGGAGCTGCACGCCGTCCGCGAGCAGGGTTACGCCGTGGACCGCGAGGAGAACACCCTCGGGCTGCGCTGCTTCGGCATCGTCATCCCCTACCGCACCCCGGCGCGCGACGCGATCAGCTGCTCCGTGCCGGTTGCCCGGCTCACGCCGGGGCACGAGCAGACAGTCAAGGACGCGCTGTTCGACGCGCGTGACCGGCTCACCCTCGCGACCCGGAGGCTCTGATGAACGGACGGCGGTGGCTCTGATGGACGTACGGCTGCGCGAGGTCCGGCCCTGCGATCTGCCCCTCTTCTTCGAGATGATACAGGACCCCGAGGCGAACCGGATGGCCGCCTTCACCACGGCGGACCCCGCCGACCGGGACCGTTTCGACGCCCACTGGGAACGGATCCTGGACTCGGCCGACGTCCTGCGCACCGTGCTCGCGGACGACGATGTGGTGGGCCATGTGGCGGTCTACGGACCGCTCGGGGGGCGCGAGGTGACCTACTGGATCGACCGCGCCCACTGGGGCCGCGGCATCGCGAGCGCCGCGCTGCGTGCCCTGCTCGCCGCCGTACCGGAACGACCGCTGCTCGCCCGCGCCGCCGCCGACAACGCGGGCTCGGTCCGGGTGCTGCGGAAATGCGGATTCACGGTCAGCGGGCGCGACCGGAGCTTCGCCGCGGGGCGCGGGGAGGAGACCGACGAACTGGTCCTCACGCTGGAGGTGTGAGCCCGGCGCGCGAGGCGATGGGGAGGCCTCGGAGAGAGCCACGCTCCCCGGGCGCCGCTCCCTCACCTCGTATGCCCTTTGTCGTGGTCGGTCGCCGAGCGGGTGGTTGCCGACAGGTCAGTTGAGCCACTGCTCGATCGGGTCGATCGCGAAGTAGACGACGAAGAGCGCTGCCGTGCCCCAGAGCAGCCAGTGCACCTCACGCGCCTTGCCGAGCACCGTCTTGATGACCACGTACGCGACGAAGCCGGCGCCGATGCCGTTGGTGATGGAGTACGTGAAGGGCATGACGGCGATCGTCAGGAAGGCCGGGACGGCGATCTCGTACTTCTCCCAGTCGATGTGCCGCACCTGCGACATCAGCAGGAAGCCCACCACGACCAGCGCCGGGGCCGCCGCCTGCGCCGGGACGACCAGGGCGAGCGGCGCCAGGAACAGCGACAGCCCGAAGAGGCCGCCGGTGACGACGGACGCGAAGCCGGTGCGGGCCCCTTCGCCGACGCCCGCGGCCGACTCGATGTACGAGGTGTTGGAGGAGGCGGAGGCCGCGCCGCCCAGTACCGCCGCCGCGCCGTCGATGAGCAGGACGCGGCCGAGGTTCGGGACCCTGCCGTCCTCGTCGAGGAGTCCGGCCTCGTTGGAGACGCCGACGACGGTGCCCATGGTGTCGAAGAAGTCGCTCAGGATGAGGGTGAAGACCAGCAGGACGAGCGTGACCACGCCGATCTGCTGGAAAGCGCCGAACAGGCTGAAGGCGCCGACGAGACCGAAGTCGGGGGCGGCGACGAGGTCATGGGGGACGGACGGCACGGTCAGTCCCCAGGCGGCGGGCTTGATGTCCGCTATCTCGTTGATGAGGACCGCCACGAGGGTCGTCACGACGATGCCGATCAGGATCGCGCCCCGCACCTTGCGGGCGACGAGCGCGACGGTGAGCAGCACCCCCAGGCAGAAGACCAGAACGGGCCAGCCGGAGAGCTGTCCCGTGGCGCCGAGCTGGACCGGGGTGGAGCCGCTCTCGCCGGGGATACGGGTGGCGAAGCCCGCGTCGATGAAGCCGATGAAGGCGATGAAGAGGCCGATGCCGACGCTGATGGCCTGCTTGAGCGGTCCGGGGATGGCGTTCATGACCGCCTCGCGCAGGCCGGTGACGACCAGCGCGCAGATCAGCAGCCCCTCCAGCACGATGAGCCCCATCGCGTCGGGCCAGCTCATCAGGGGCGCGAGCTGGAAGGCGACGACGGCGTTGAGGCCGAGTCCGGCGGCGATCGCGAGCGGCAGATTGCCGCCGAGTCCCATGATCGCGGTCATCACGGCGGCCACCAGCGCGGTGACCGTGACGAGCTGGGGACCGGAGAGGTGGGCACCGAACTTGTCCTCGGTGCTGCCGAGGATGATCGGGTTGAGGACCAGGATGTAGGCCATCGTGAAGAAGGTGGCGAAGCCGCCGCGTATCTCCCGCCCATAGGTCGAACCACGCTCGCTGATCTTGAAGTACCGGTCGAGTGCACCGCGCCCGGCCGGCCTCGCGCCATCGGGCGTCTCCGGCGTTTTTGGCGTCTCGGACGGCTCGGACCTCTCGTCCACGGTGCGGCCTGGCATGGCTCTCCTCGCTGGGTGACGGGTTGCGATGCTAGCTGGGTAGCTGGATTGTCCACCTGTCAGGGCCAGTTCAGGTTTTCGGCGTGTTAAGACCGCCGCGCCGGACCGCTGTTCAGATGTGCCTTCCCGTGCCCAGGCGTGACAGAGCGGACGCGACGGCCGTCAGGTCCCCGTCCGAGGCCAGTCCCGCGTGGTACAGGCGCAGTTCGCCCGCCCCGAGCGCCCGCGCCCGCGCGGCGTCCTCGGCGAGCGTGGCCGGGCTTCCGCCCATGCCGCTGACGACGGTGAAGTTGGCGGCCAGTACGGAGGCGTCGGTGCGATGAGCGGCGAAGGGGCTCAGCATCGTTTCGGCCGCGCCTCCGGTGCAGGGCAGGACGACACCGTCCGCGACGCCCAGGATGTGCGCCGGGTCCACGCCGGCGTTGGCCCCGGTGCGGTACGGCGCGGGGTCGGCGTGCAGCAGCACCTGGAAACCCGGACCGGCCGCCGCCCGCACGGCCGCGACCGCCGACTCCTGGAGCGTACGGGCGGTCCTGCCGCGCCAGTCGAGGGTGACGGCGGCGAGATCCGCGCCGAGCAGCTTCTCGACGGCGGCCCATCCCGCCCCGGCCGCTCCCGTGTCCGCCCTGCCGCGCCAGAGCGGCTCCAGGGCGGACCGTACGGCGGCGGCCAGCTCGTCAGGGTCCGTACCCAGCCCGGCGTAGCCCTCCCGGCAGACTCCGCAGAAGCAGAGCGACATCAGGTACTGGGCGGCGTCGCCGAGGCCGACGCCGCCGGTCTTGTCGTGGGCGTGCAGGTGCGCGAGGCCGTACCAGCCGCAGGACTCCAGCTCGGTGCCGCGCGCCCCGGGGCGTACGGCGGCCTCGGCGGCCAGCTCCACCAGGTACGCGGCGACGGCGGGCCGCGCGACGCAGGGCGCCCAGGGGTAGCGGTCGCCGTAGGCGTTGACCACGGAGGTGTCCGGATGCTCGGCGCCCAGGCGGGAGTTGTGCGCGAGGACGACCCAGGTGTGCACCTCCAGACCGGCGTCGGCCAGCGCGGCGGCCGCCTCGCCGTACGCGTCGCCGGGGGCCCAGGCGCCGGAGGCGTACGGACGGAGTTCGCGGCCCGCCCAGCGGGTGTCGTCCGGGGGGTAGAGGACGGCGGCGTGTCCGGCGGTGACGACGCGGTGGCGCGGATGGCGCGGGGTCAGGGCGCGGGTGGAGTGGTAGGCGGAGGCGAGGGTGACCTGTTCGACGCCCAGGCCGACGATCCTGGCGGCGGCGTCCGGGTCGCCTGTCACGTCCCAGGGGTAGAGGAAGGCGGAGGTCTTCACGCGCGGGCCTCCGTACTGCCGTCCCGTGTACCGCCGTCCCGCGTGCCGCCGGCCTCGGCGTCACCGGCCTCGGCGTCACCGGCCTCGGCGTCACCGGCCTCGGCGTCACCGGCCTCGGCGTCACCGGCCTCCGTACCGCCGTCCTCCGTACCGCCGTCCTCCGCGCCGTTGCCGAGGAGGGCCCGGCCCCGCTCGATGAGAGCCGCGAGTTCCTTGACGTGGGAGGGGAGAGGTTCGCTCAGCGGTGGCCGCACCCCGCCGGCCTCCAGGCCGCCGAGCCGCACCCCCGCCTTGACGAGCGAGACGGCGTAGCCGCGGCCGAGGTTGCGCAGTTCGACCAGCGGCGCGTAGAAGCCGTCGAGCAGCCGGTTGACCGTCCGGTCGTCGCCGCTGGTCAGCGCGCGGTGGAAGGCGAGGGCGATGTCGGGGGCGAAGGCGAAGACGGCGGACGAGTAGAGGGTGATCCCGATGCCCCGGTAGGCGAGGCCGGTGAGTTCGGCGGTGGGCAGACCGTTGAAGTAGAGGAAGTCCCGGCCGGATTCCTCTCCGCGTACGGCGCTGACGATGCGCTGCATCAGGTCGAGGTCGCCGTAGCCGTCCTTGAGGCCGATGATGCCGTCGACGCGGGACAGGCCGACAACGGTCTCGGGGGTGAAGACGGCGTTGTCCCGCTGGTAGACGATGGTCTCCAGGGCGGTGGCAGCGGCCAGCGCGGTGAAGTGGCGCAGCAGTCCCTCCTGGTCGGCGACGACCAGATAGGGCGGCATGGCGAGCAGCCCGTCGGCACCGGCCTCCTCGGCGGTCTTCGCGTACTGGATCGCGAGCGCCGTGCCGTAGCCGGTGCCCGCCACGACGGGCACCTGGCCTCCGGTCTCCTCGACGGCGGCGGTGACGCAGTCGCGGAATTCCTCCGGGGTGAGCGCGTGGAACTCGCCGGTGCCGCAGCACGCGAAGACCGCGGCGGCTCCCGCGTCGATGCCGCGGCGGACATGCGCGCGGAAGACGTCGAGGTCGGGGCTGCCGTCGGGCCCGTAGGCGGTGACGGGGAAGAACAGCGGCCCGTCCACTCGGGTGAGACGGCCGGCAAGCGGGGCTGAGGTCACGGGCGCTCCCTGGGCCGTGCAGCGAGCGCCGACGCCCGTGCACAATTCTGATCGACGTCCATATCTCTGAACGCTGCCACGCTAGGGCAGCCGCGCGGCGCAGGTCAAGGCAGGACACCGCCAGGTGGACACGGATTCGCCACCTCCACAGGACACTTGACGCTGCGTCGACCCAGTCCTTAGCGTGTCCACGCATGTGAATTCCGTCTACGGATCTGAGTCCGACCCGTTTCCACCATCGTGGTACACCGTGCTGCGCCGCGATGCGCCGTGATCCATGTCCGAGCCGTCGAGGAGAGCCCCGCTCATGCCCGCACCCCGCACCGTCCTGCTCACCGGCGCCGCCGGCGGCCTCGGCACCCTGATGCGGGGCCTGCTGCCCGCGTACGGCTACGAGCTGCGTCTGTTCGACTCCCAGCCCATCGCGGACGAGCCGGACGCCATCACGGCCGACCTCGCGGACAAGGCGGCGCTGCGCGAGGCTGTCAAGGGCGTCGACGCGATCATCCACCTGGCGGGCATCTCCCTGGAAGCCTCCTTCGACAAGATCCTGCGCGCCAACATCGAGGGGACGTACAACCTCTACGAGGCGGCCCGCGCGGAAGGCGTCCGGCGCACGGTCTTCGCCTCCAGCAACCACGCGGTGGGGTTCACCCCGCGCCCCCAGGGCGACGACCCGCTGATCCCGGTCGACACGCCGCGCCGCCCGGACACCTACTACGGGCTCTCCAAGTGCTTCGGCGAGGATCTCGCGCAGCTCTACTGGGATCTGCACGGCCTGGAGACCGTCTCCGTCCGGATCGGCTCGTGCTTCGCGGAGCCGGTGTCGGTGCGCATGCTCTCGGTATGGATGAGCCCCGCCGACGGCGCCCGGCTCTTCCACGCGGCCCTGACCGCCGAGCACGTCGGCCACACCGTCGTCTACGGCTCGTCCGCCAACACCCGGCTCTGGTGGGACCTGAGCGGCGCGCGGGCGCTGGGGTACGAGCCGCGGGACGACTCGGAGCCGTACGCCGCGAAGCTCGTCGCGGAACAGGGCGAACTGGACCCCGGCAACCCCGACCACGCGCACCTCGGCGGCCACTTCACCACCCACCCGCCGCAGTGGCCTCGGTGACCGCGCCGGGCGGGAATCGATCGGCGGTAGGTAAGGGAACGGTAAAGCGGAGTCGCTCGTTACATCCGTCATGACAGCTATGACCCCCGGCTCGAACATCCCCCTCCCCACCGCCCACGTGGCCGTGGACGTCGCCGCTCCGGTGCGGCTCGACGTATCGGGCCTGCTGCTCACCGCCGACGGCAAGGTGCGCTCAGACGACGACTTCATCTTCTACAACCAGCCGGCGGGCCCCGGCGTGACCTACCGGTCCGGCGGGGGCGCCGCACCCGACGCGATCGTCGTCGACACCTCCGCCCTCCCGCCCGGCATCGAGAAGATCGTCGTCACGGCGAGCCCGGACGCCGACGGGCAGAGCTTCCAGGGCATCGAGCCCACCGCCACGGTCCGCGACGCCGCGACCGGCGGTGCGATCGCCACCTTCACCCCGCCACGGCTGGGCACCGAGACGGCGCTGGTGGTCGTGGAGATCTACCAGCGGGGCGGCGTGTGGAAGGTCCGCGCGGTGGGCCAGGGATACGCGAACGGACTCGCCGGGATCGCCACCGACTTCGGTGTCTCGGTCGAGGAGCCGGCCGCCGCACCGCCGATGCCCGCCGCTCCCCCGGTGCCGGCCACCACGCCGGCCGCTCCTCCGGCGGCGGCCGCGCCCGGCAGCGGCAAGATCAATCTGGACAAGGGCCGGGTCAGTCTCCGGAAGAACGAGACGGTGTCCCTGGTCAAGGGCGGCCGCCCGCTGCTCTCCCAGGTCAAGATGGGCCTCGGCTGGGAGCCCGCGTACCGCGGCAAGGACATCGACCTCGATGCCTCCGTGATCGCCTACGGGCCGAACCGCGAGCATCTGGACAGCTGCTACTTCGGCAAGCTCTCCATCCTCAACGGGGCCGTCAAGCACTCCGGCGACAACCTCACCGGTGAGGGCGCGGGCGACGACGAGGTGATCGTCGTCGATCTCGGCCGGATTCCCGCCGAGGCGACGGGGCTGGTCTTCACGGTCAATTCGTTCTCCGGCCAGAAGTTCACCGAGGTCGCCAAGGCGTACTGCCGGCTGATCGACGCGGCCACCGACGAGGAACTGGTGCGCTTCGACCTGACCAGCGCGGAGCCGCAGACCGGCGTGATGATGGCCAAGCTCATCAAGCAGTTCTCCGGCGAGTGGGAGATGACCGGCCTCGGCGAGTTCGTGAAGTCCCGGACGGTGCGCGGCATGGTGAAGCCCGCCACGAAGGTCCTCTGAGGCCCGCTGCGGGCCCTCGGAGGGCACCGGACGACCGCCGGGGCCCCGGAAAAAGGGCCCACAGGGCGAAAAGCGCACGCAGGGCTGAACGGCGCTGATGAGGGCGCCCCTGCGGGCCGCCGCGATCCCTCAGGATCCGCGGCGGCCCGGGGGCTCGGCCTTACGGCTCGGCTTCAGAGCTTGGTGAGCTTGGAGAAGGGGCTCAGGATCCTTCCCTGTCGCCCGGAGAAATCGATGAGCACGGCATGTTCGCCCTCGACTCCGATGACTCTTCCCAACCCGAACTGGTCGTGGGAGACACGGTCCCCCACATCGAACTGCTCGGGCGGGGGTGAGGCCGGGGCCTGGCGGTTGAAGGGACTGGACGGCAGGTGGCGCCGGGATCCGGCTGACTTTGTCATTACTTGGAGTATGCGCCCAATGGGCCCCGCCGCGCCATGCCCGTCATCCGACGAGCCTCCTGATCACCCCTTCCAGGGCCGCTCAGCGGCCCGTCAGCCGCCCCGCGCCCTCTCCGATTTTTTTCTCATCGACGAACCCGCCGGAACCCCGCCAGCGGCCCGGTGAACACTTCCAGGGGCCCGTGGCAGCCGCCACGATGCCCGGTTCCTGGTGCCGCGACCGGAGATGTCCGCCCGCCGCGGCACCAGGAGCGGCGTCCGGTGCGGGTGATCGCGGGGCGGCCGGAAGCACTGGTGGCGGAGCCACGTGCGACGGGGACGTACGGCCCCGCTCCGTTGCCCCGAAGAGGTGCTGGACCCGAAGAGGTGCTGGACGCCCTTGCGGCCTCCTCGGCGTTACGCTCCGACACACCCGCCCGCGTACGAACGCGTTCGAACACCGCCGGACATCGAGAGGTCCCGCTCCATGAACCTGCCCGCCACCGGCCGCCGTGTCCTCGTCAGCGGCGCTTCCCGGGGCCTCGGCCGCGCCGTCTCCCAGGCCTTCGCCGCCAACGGCGACCGGGTCGCCGTCCACTACGGCACCCGCGAGGCCGACGCCCGGCTGACCCGGGAATCACTGGCCGGTACGGGCCACGTGCTGGTGGGCGGTGACCTGTCGGACCCGGCCGGGGCGGCGCGGGTCGCCGACGAGGCGGCCGAAGCGCTCGGCGGGATCGACGTCCTGGTCAACAACGCGGCGGTGAACGAGCGCCACCCGCTGCCCACCACGTCCTACGAGGAGTGGGCGGAGACCTGGCAGCGCCATCTGTCCGTCAACCTCCTCGCGACGGCCCTGCTCAGCCACCGCGCCGCACGCTCCATGATCGACCGGGGTGCGGGCGGCCGGATCGTCAACATCGGCTCCCGCGGCGCCTTCCGCGGCGAACCGGACCACCCGGCCTACGGCGCCACCAAGGCGGCGGTCCACGCCCTGGGCCAGTCCCTGGCCGTCTCCCTCGCCCCGTACGGCATCGGTGTCGCCTCCGTCGCCCCGGGCTTCTTCGACACGGAACGCGTCGCGCACCGGCTGAGCGGCGAGGAGGGCGAGGCGATCCGCGCCCAGAGCCCGTTCGGCCGGGTGGCCTCGGCGGAGGAGATCGCGGACGCGGTGCTGTGGCTGGCGTCACCTCTGGCCGAGTGGTCGTCGGGCGCGGTCCTGGACCTCAACGGCGCCTCGCACCTGCGCACCTGACACCCCTTCGCCGGTACGGCGGCTAGCCGGTACGGCGGCTACCCCGCGCGGGACCGGGCGTTCCCGCTCGTGGCCCGCTCGTGGCCCGCTCGTGGGCACCCGGCGGAGCGGGACGGCGGACGCGGGACGGCGGACGCGGGACGGCGGACGCGGGACCTCTCCCGTTCCGCCTGCCCGCTCCCGGATGCCCACGGGGACCCGGCCGCCGAGCCGCCGCGTTCGCCGCTCAGCAGCTGTCGAGCTTCTCAGTTCCCGGCGCGCGAGCGGGCCTTGAAAGCCGCCTTGCGGGCGTCCTTCGCGGCCGAACGGTCGCGGTGGAGGCGGCCCATCGCCTCCAGGACGTCCGCCGTCGCCGGGTGGTCGACGCGCCAGGCCGCTTCGAAGAAGCCGCTGTGCCGGCCGACCAGGCCCTCGACGAGTTCCTGGAGTTCGTCCGGCTCGCCGTCGGCGTCGAGCTGCGCCGCGATCGTGTCGATGGCCAGCCAGAAGATCATCGACTCGGGCGGCGGCGGCACGTCGGCCGCGCCCAGTTCGGCGAGCCAGACGCGGGCCAGGCCGCCAAGCTCCGGGTCGTCCAGGACGTCCCGTACCGCCGGCTCCGCCTCCGCGCCGACGAGTGAGAGCGCCTGCTGGCAGTGGAGGCGGCGCAGCGGGGCGTCGTCGTCCGTGCCGCGTGCGGCGGCCAGCAGGTCCCGCACGGCGTCGGCGGGGGCGGAGGCGCGGTCGGCCAGCCACTGTTCCGTCTCGGCGCGGGCGGACAGCTCCGGGTAGTGCGCGATGCCGTCCAGCAGCGCGTGCGCGTCCTTGTCCGCGAGGTCGCCGACGGCGGGCGCGTCGACCCCGGCCTCCAGCATCCGGGACCTGATGCCGTACAGCCCGAGGGGCGTCAGCCGGACCATGCCGTACCGGGAGACGTCGTCCTCGTCGACGGGCGGCGAGGCATCGGGGGCGTTCTCGCCGTCCTCGGTGTCCTCCGCCATCAGTGCTTCGTCCACCGGTACGTACGAGACGAGCCCGATCGGCTCCAGCACCCTGAACTGGTCGTCCAGCCGCATCATCGCCTCGGAGACCTGCTCCAGGATGTCGTCGGTGGGCTCGCCCATGTCATCGGGCACGATCATGGAGGCGGCGAGGACCGGCAGCGGTACGGGGCCCTCGACGCCCCCGCCGTCCGCGACGGTGAGCAGGTAGAGATTGCCGAGGACGCCCTCCAGGAACTCCGCCTCCAGCTCCGGGTCCCAGTCGAGCGAGTCGAAGTCGATCTCACCGTCGTCGCCGATGGCGGCGGCCAGGTCGTCCAGGACGGGCGCGGTGGCGTCCGCGAAGGTGACGTCCAGGGCGTCGAGCCAGAGCGAGAGGATGTCCTGGGGGGTGCCGGAGGTGATCAGTGCGAGCGGTTCGCCCGCGGTGACCCGCCCCTCCGCGCCGTCTCCGTCTCCGTCTCCGATTCCGTGCGCGTCCTCGTCCGGGTCCTCGACGTCGACCAGGCCGGTGTCGACCGCGACCCGCCATGCCTCACTCGCGTACGCCTCGCCGTCCCCCTCCTCCAGTTCGTCGCCGAGACCGAGCAACTCCGCCGCGGCGGGGAGCTGTTCGTCGACGAGCTCGCCCCCGGCCCCCACCCGCGTCTCCGGCCCGGCCCAGCGGGCGAGGCGCACGGCGCGGGCGAGCAGGGGGGCGGCCAGTGCGTCCCGCGCCAGCTCGGGGTCCGAGGGCAGCCGCACCGGCGGCAGGGAGGGGCGGTCTCCGGACATCTGGTGGCTCTCCTCGCGCATACGGGTCAAGACGGGCCCCAGCGTAGACGAGGGTGGCGGGCCGCGGCCCGTCAGCCGGTCGGGATGCCGACCGGTCCGGTCCGGGAACGGCCGCGGCCCGCCGGGCCAGGAGACGGCCGGCGGGCCGTGGAGGGCGCACGCGGAACTGTGGGCGCCGCCCCTCTTCGGGGGTGATCAGTTGTGGCTGTGGAGCACGTCGTTGAGACCGCCCCAGACCGCGTTGTTCGGGCGGGCCTCGACGGCGCCGGTGACCGAGTTGCGGCGGAAGAGGATGTTGCTCGCGCCGGACAGCTCCCGGGCCTTGACGATCTGGCCGTCGGGCAGCGTGACGCGCGTGCCGGCGGTGACGTACAGCCCGGCCTCGACCACGCACTCGTCGCCGAGCGCGATACCGATGCCCGCCTCGGCACCGATCAGGCAGCGCTCGCCGATGACGATGCGCTCCTTGCCGCCGCCGGAGAGGGTGCCCATGGTGGAGGCGCCACCGCCGATGTCGGAGCCGTCACCGACCACGACGCCCGCCGAGATGCGGCCCTCGACCATGGAGGTGCCGAGGGTGCCCGCGTTGAAGTTCACGAAGCCCTCGTGCATCACGGTCGTCCCCTCGGCGAGGTGCGCGCCGAGGCGCACCCGGTCGGCGTCGGCGATCCGGACGCCCTTCGGGGCCACGTAGTCGGTCATCCGGGGGAACTTGTCGACCGAGGTCACCTGGAGATGCAGCCCCTCGGCGCGGGCGTTGAGCCTCACCGTCTCCAGCGCGTCGACGGCGACCGGACCGAGCGAGGTCCACGCGACGTTGGCGAGCAGTCCGAAGATGCCGTCCAGGTTCTGGCCGTGCGGCTGGACCAGGCGGTGGCTGAGCAGGTGCAGGCGCAGATACGCGTCGTGCGGGTCCAGCGGCTTGTCGTCGAGCGAGGTGATGACCGTACGGACGGCGACGACCTCGACCCCGCGGCGCGCGTCGGGTCCGACGGCCTTGGCCGCGCCCGCTCCGAGGAGTTCCACGGCGCGCTCGGCGGTCAGCCGCTCGGTGCCGGCCGGGCCGGGCTCGGCGGAGAGCTCGGGCGCGGGGAACCAGGTGTCGAGGACGGTGCCGTCCTCGGTGAGGGTGGCGAGGCCGGCGGCGACGGCGCCGGTGGTGCGGGGTGAAGTCGTGTCGGTCATGCACAGAACTTAACGGGCGGGACGGGGCGCGGGCGAACCGGTCCCGGGTGAGGTGCCTGGGAGGCCCCCGGGCGTCCCCCGGCTCTGCTCAGCTCAGCCGGTTGCCCGCGGCGGCGCCCGCCGCGTGGTCGATGTCCTCCTCGGCGCGGGGCAGCGGTCCGTGCCCTTCGGAGTGGTGGTTGACCCAGCCGCAGACGCCGCAGCTGTAGCGGCCGTCGAGCCCGGCGATCAGCGTGCCGCACTGCCGGCACTCGGCATACGTGATCTCAGGCCCCGGCGACGGAATGCTCATCCGATCAACCTACCGCCGCACTCCCGGAGACCCGGAAGCCCCACCCCGAGATCACCGCAGCACGCGGTCCTCGCACCACACGGCTCTCGCACCACACGGGCACCCGCCTCACACGGGCACCCGCCTCATGGAATGAGCCGGGCCAGCAGGTCGCGCGCGTCATCCGCGTCGTACACCGCGTCCGTGAGAAGCACCTGCAGGCAGATCCCGTCCAGCAGCGCGACCAGCGCGCGGGCGGTGACGGGGTCGGTGCGCCGGGCCAGCGCCTCGGCCACCCCGTCGCCCCACTCGGCCGCCACCGGGCGCAGCGCGGGCCGGCGCAGAGCAGCGAGATACAGCTCGTACTCCAGCTCGACACCGGTGCGCTCCCCGCCGAGCCACTCCCCCGTGATCCGGGCCAGCTCCGCCGCGATGTCGCAGTCGGGGTCGGCGAGGGCGCCGCTCTCCCGCACGGCGGTGGCGAAGCCCTCGTTGGCCTGCCGGAGGGCGGCGATGAGCAGTTCGTCCAGGGAGGCGAAGTGGTACGTGGTGGAGCCGAGCGGCACGTCGGCCTCGGCGGCCACGGTGCGATGGCTCAGCCCGGCGATGCCGCTCCGTCCGACCACCCGGATCGCGGCGTCGATGATGCGCTGGCGCCGGTCGGGGTCGTAACGACGGGTCATCAGTGGGAACCTCCCAGGTTGAGCACGACGACACCCGCTATCACCAGGGCGATGCCCGCCAGCTTGACCATGTTGGTGGACTCGTTCAGGAAGAGCATGCCGATGACGGCGATGGCGGCCGTGCCGACGCCGGCCCAGATCGCGTACGCGGTCCCCACGGAGAGGGTCTTGAGGGTCTGCGCGAGGAGGGTGAAGGCGATCAGGTAGCCGCCGACGGTCAGCAGTGAGGGCCAGAGTCTGGTGAAACCCTCGCTGTACTTCATGGCCGTCGTGCCGGCCACCTCCGCCGCGATCGCCGCGGCCAGTAGTCCATATCCCATGCGTACAAGTGTACGCATCGATGGGTACGACCGTACGCAATGGTCCGGCGCCCGGTCGCACGCAGCCGACCAGCTACGGTATGGCCTCTGAACTGGGGAAAGAGAACGGAGCACAGCGGTGACGCAGAACATGGGGCGGGGCGGGGGCGGCGTGCCGCCCGGAAACGGACCGGCCGACAACGGGCCGCACGGCAACGGACCCGACGACAACGGACCGCACGGCAACGGGCCGCACGGCAACGGGCCCTACGGCCAGGGCCCCTACGGCTGGGGCGGCTGGATGCCACCGCCGCCCCCCAAGCCAGGGGTGATACCGCTCGCCCCCCTCACGCTGGGCGCGATATTCGGCGGCAGCCTGGCGATCATGGGCCGGTACTGGAAGCAGCTGTTCGGCCTGGTCGCAGCGGTGTTCGCCGGGGCCCTTCTGCTGGTCGTGGCCGCGGCGGCGATCGCGTACACCACCGTCAGCGGCCATCTCCGCGCCCTCGTCGACGCGGCCGGTGAGACGGACCCGCCCTGGGACGACATCCGGCCGCTGGGCATCGCCTTCGTCTGCGTCTGGCTCTTCGCCATGGTCCTCTACCTGGTCGCCACAGCGATGGTGCAGGCCGCCTGCCCCACGATCGTCCAGGCCGCCGTCCTGGGCCGGCCGACCACGTTCGGGGCGGTATGGCGCCGGACCCTGTCCCGTTTCCCCGCCGTGCTCGGAGCCACCTTCCTCAGCGGACTGGTCGCCATCGTCCCGATGGTGCTGCTCGTGCTGGTGGTCGCCGCGGCGGTGGCCACGTTCGCCGTGAACGACGACCTCGGGCAGCTCATCTGGCTCCTGCCGGTCGGGTTCCTCGGCTACCTGGCTCTGGCGCCCGTCGCGGTCTGGCTCTGGATCCGCTTCAGTCTCGCTCCGGCGGCCGCCGTCATCGAGTCCCAGCGCCCGGTCGCGGCCCTGCGGCGCTCGACGCACCTGGTGCGCGGCTCCTGGTGGCGGATCTTCGGCATCTCGGGCCTGGCCGGCCTCATGGTGTCCGCCGCGAGCATCGTCGTGGGACAACTGGTCAACCTGACGACGCTGTTCCCCGGCACGATGAGCGCGTCCGATCTGCCCAGCGACCCGGACGTCGGGCAGGTCCTGGCTTCGATGGGCGGTTTCTTCGCGGTGGCGCTGATCTTTCAGCTGATCTGGCAGGTGCTGGTGGCGACGTTCCCGCAGCTCGTGATCAGCCTGCTCTACATGGACCAGCGCATCCGCAAGGAGAATCTGGCCCAGGCCCTGATCACCGCCACGGCGGGCGGGCACACCACTCCTCCGCCGGCGCCCGGACAGCCGTCCGCCTGATCCCTCGGGACCCGCCTGATCCCTCGGGAGCGGACACGCGAAGGCCCCACGACCGGAGAACGGTCGTGGGGCCTTTCGCGGTAGGCGACCGGGAAGCCGGTCAGACGTTGAAGCCCAGCGCGCGCAGCTGCTCGCGGCCGTCGTCGGTGATCTTGTCCGGGCCCCACGGCGGCATCCAGACCCAGTTGATCTTGAGTTCGCTGACGATGCCGTCCGTCGCCGCCTTCGCCTGGTCCTCGATCACGTCGGTCAGCGGACAGGCCGCCGACGTCAGGGTCATGTCCAGGGTGGCGATGTTGGAATCGTCGATGTGGATGCCGTAGATCAGTCCGAGGTTGACGACGTCGATGCCCAGCTCGGGGTCGACGACGTCGTACAGCGCCTCACGTACCTCGTCCTCCGAGGCCGGTTTCATGGTCAGGGTCTCGTTGTCACTCATGCCGTCTCCCTCGGATCCTTCCGCGCGCTCTCGCCCAGAGCCTGGGCCGTCGCGTCCTTCCACGCCATCCAGCTCAGCAGCGCGCACTTGACACGGGCGGGGTACTTCGAGACGCCGGCGAACGCGACCGCGTCCTCCAGCACCTCCTCCATCGCGTCGTCGGGCTCGATCTGGCCCTTGGACTGCATCAGTTCCAGGAAGGTGCCCTGGATCTTCTGCGCCTCGGCCAGCTCCTTGCCGACCAGCAGGTCATTCAGTACGGATGCGCTGGCCTGGCTGATCGAGCAGCCCTGCCCCTCGTACGAGACGTCCGCGACGAGCGAGCCCTCGTACCGCACCCGCAGGGTGATCTCGTCACCACAGGTCGGGTTCACGTGGTGCACCTCGGCGTCGCCGTCCCGCAGACCGCGCCCGTGGGGGTGCTTGTAGTGGTCCAGGATGACTTCCTGGTACATCGAATCCAGCTTCACGGGTCAGTCCCTCAAGCCCTCATCCGAAGAAGTTACGGACATGCTCCAGCCCGTCGATCAGAGCGTCGACCTCGGCCGGAGTGGAGTACAGATAGAAAGACGCTCGCGTGGTCGCGGGAATTCCGTACCGCAGGCAGACCGGCCGCGCGCAGTGGTGGCCCACCCGGACGGCGATGCCCTGCTCGTCCAGTACCTGGCCCACGTCGTGCGGGTGGATGTCGCCGAGCGTGAAGGAGATCGCGGCGCCCCGGTCCTCGGCCGTGGTGGGGCCGATGATCCGCAGGTCCGGGACCTCCAGCAGGCGCTTCACCGCGTACTCGGTGATCACGTGCTCGTGCGCGGCGATCGCGTCCATGCCGATCGCGCTCAGGTAGTCCACGGCCGCGCCGAGGCCGACGGCCTGGGCGATCGGGGGCGTACCCGCCTCGAACTTGTGCGGCGCCGGGGCGTAGGTCGACGAGTGCATCGACACGGTCTCGATCATCTCGCCGCCACCGAGGAACGGCGGCAGGTCCTCCAGCAGCTCCTGCCGGCCCCAGAGAACCCCTATGCCGGTCGGGCCGCACATCTTGTGGCCGGTGAAGGCCACGAAGTCGGCCTGGAGGGCCTGCACGTCGACCGTCATGTGCGGGGCGGCCTGCGAAGCGTCGATCAGGACCAGCGCGCCGACCTCCTGCGCGCGCCGGACGATCGCCTCGACGGGGTTGACCGTGCCCAGGATGTTGGAGACCAGCACGAAGGAGACGATCTTCGTCTTCTCCGTGATGACCTCGTCGATGTTGGACAGGTCGAGCCGGCCGTCGTCGGTGAGGCCGAACCACTTCAGCTTCGCGCCGGTGCGCTGCGAGAGCAGCTGCCACGGCACGATGTTGGAGTGGTGCTCCATCTCCGTGATGACGATCTCGGTCTCGTGGTCCACCCGGTAGGGCTCGTCGGCCCAGCCGAGCATGTTGGCCACGAGGTTCAGCGACTCGGAGGCGTTCTTGGTGAAGATCACCTCGTCGCGGCTGGGTGCGTTGATGAAGGCCGCGACCTTGTCGCGGGCACCTTCGTACAGCGCCGTGGCCTCCTCGGCGAGCACGTGCACGCCACGGTGGACATTGGCGTTGTGCTGCTCGTAGTACTCGTTGAGGGCGTCGAGCACCTGACGCGGCTTCTGCGAGGTCGCCGCGTTGTCCAGGTAAACGATCTTCTTCCCGTCATGGACCACACGATCCAGCAGGGGGAAGTCCTTGCGGATCGCCTCGGTGTCGAGAAGGCCCGGCCACTGTGTCACGCGTCGACTCCACCCTTCGCGTATGCCTCGTAGCCCTCGTTCTCCAGCTTGTCGGCCAGCTCCGCGCCGCCGGACTCGGCGATACGGCCCTGGGCGAAGACATGCACGAAGTCGGGCTTGATGTAGCGGAGGATCCGCGTGTAGTGCGTGATCAGCAGGGTGCCGACCTCGCCGTTCTCGCGGACCCGGTTGACGCCCTCGGAGACGATCCGCAGCGCGTCGACGTCCAGACCGGAGTCCGTCTCGTCGAGGACCGCGATCTTCGGCTTGAGCAGTTCGAGCTGGAGGATCTCGTGGCGCTTCTTCTCGCCGCCGGAGAAGCCCTCGTTCAGGTTGCGCTCGGCGAAGGCCGGGTCCATCTGGAGGCGCTCCATGGTCTCCCGGACCTCCTTCACCCAGGTACGCAGCTTGGGGGCCTCGCCGCGCACGGCGGTGGCGGAGGTGCGCAGGAAGTTGGAGACCGAGACGCCGGGGACCTCGACCGGGTACTGCATGGCGAGGAAGAGGCCGGCGCGGGCGCGCTCGTCGACGGTCATCGCCAGGACGTCCTCGCCGTCCAGCGTCACGGTGCCACCGGTGATCGTGTACTTCGGGTGGCCCGCGAGGGAGTACGCGAGAGTCGACTTGCCGGAGCCGTTGGGGCCCATGATGGCGTGCGTCTCGCCCTGCTTGACGGTCAGGTCGACGCCCTTGAGGATCTCGCGGGGGCCGTTCTCGGCTACGACGGAGACGTGCAGGTCGTGGATTTCAAGCGTTGCCATGGGTGACTCAGGACTCCTGGGTGACGGAGACGAGCACATCGTCCCCTTCGATCTTTACGGGGTATACGGGGACGGGGCGCGTCGCGGGAAGACCGGACGGCTTGCCGGTGCGGAGGTCGAAGCTGGAACCGTGCAGCCAGCATTCGATCATGCAGTCCTCGACCTCGCCCTCCGAGAGCGACACGTTCGCGTGCGAGCAGATGTCGTTGATCGCGAACACCTCGCCCTCGGTACGGACGACGGAGACCGGCGTGCCGTCGAGTTCCACCCGCTTCGGGGTGTCCTCCTCCAGCTCGGCCAGCCCACAGACACGGACGAAGGCCATCAGACGGACGCCTCCAGCTCCGCCTCGATGGTCGCCAGCAGCCGCTCCTCGACGTCCGGCAGTCCGATCTGCTGGACCAGCTCGGCGAAGAAGCCGCGCACGACCAGGCGGCGGGCCTCGGTCTCCGGGATGCCCCGGGCCATCAGGTAGAAGAGCTGCTCGTCGTCGAACCGGCCGGTGGCCGACGCGTGACCGGCGCCCGCGATCTCGCCGGTCTCGATCTCCAGGTTCGGCACGGAGTCGACGCGCGCGCCGTCCGTGAGGACCAGGTTGCGGTTCATCTCGTACGTGTCGGTGCCCTCGGCCGAGGCGCGGATGAGGACGTCACCGATCCATACGGCGTGCGCCTCGGCGCCCTGGAGCGCGCCCTTGTAGACGGCGTTCGACTTGCAGTGCGGGGCGTTGTGGTCGACCAGGAGGCGGTGCTCCTGGTGCTGGCCCTTGTCGGTGAAGTAGAGGCCGAACAGCTCGGCCTCGCCGCCGGGACCCGCGTACTGCACGCGCGGGTGGAGGCGTACGACGTCGCCGCCAAAGGTGACCACGACCGACTTGAAGGAGGCGTCCCGTCCGACCAGCGCGTTGTGCTGGGCGACGTGGACGGCCTTGTCGTCCCAGTCCTGGACGGAGACGACGGTCAGCTTGGCGCCGTCGCCGATGAGGTAGTCCACGTTGGCGGCGACCACCGCGTCACCGGTGTGGTCGATGACCACGACCGCCTCGGCGAAGGCTCCGACCTCGATGACCTGGTGGGCGTAGGAGGTCCCGCCCTCGCCGTGGACGGCGATCCGGATCGGCTCGCTCAGCACGGTCTCCTTGGGGACCGAGACGACCGAGGCCTTCTCGAAGGAGGAGAACGCCTGGGCGGCGACACGGTCCGCCGGAGTACCGGCCTTGCCGATGCGCGCGTCGTCGCGGCCGACGGTCTCGACGACCACGCCCTCGGGGGCGGTCACCTCGACCGTGACGCCGCCGTCCACCGCGACGGCGGTGCCGTCGTGCAGACCGCGCAGTCGCTCCAGCGGGGTGAACCGCCATTCCTCCTCGCGTCCGTGCGGGACGGGGAAGTCCGCCACGTCGAAGGAGGGGGAAGCGCTCATGCGCGTGGCGACGGTGGACTCGGCGGCCACCGCGATCGCGCCGGCGGTCGTGGAACCCGCCGGGATGTTCTGAGCCTCAGCCATGGCTGTCGTCGTGCTCTCTCTCTGCCTGTGCGTAAGAAAACGGTCGCTGCCGGGGAAGGGCACGCCGGGCGGCCCGCTCCGGCCGTACGGCCACGGTCCGAGCGGCGGCCGTACGGCCTGACGGAACCCTGCGGGGCGCCGCGTCAGGCCGTACGGAGCCGTACTAGCCGACGGAGCCTTCCATCTGCAGCTCGATCAGCCGGTTGAGTTCCAGCGCGTACTCCATCGGCAGTTCCTTGGCGATCGGCTCCACGAAGCCACGCACGATCATCGCCATCGCCTCGAACTCGGAGAGACCGCGGCTCATCAGGTAGAAGAGCTGGTCGTCGGAGACCTTGGAGACGGTCGCCTCGTGGCCCATGGAGACGTCGTCCTCGCGGACGTCGACGTACGGGTAGGTGTCGGAGCGCGAGATCGTGTCGACCAGCAGCGCGTCGCAGAGCACGTTGGACTTGGAGCCCTCGGCGCCCTCGCCGATCTCGATCAGACCGCGGTACGAGGTACGGCCGCCACCGCGCGCCACCGACTTGGAGACGATGTTCGACGAGGTGTTCGGGGCCATGTGGACCATCTTGGCGCCGGCGTCCTGGTGCTGGCCCTCGCCCGCGAAGGCGATGGACAGGGTCTCACCCTTGGCGTGCTCGCCCATCAGGTAGACGGCCGGGTACTTCATGGTGACCTTGGAGCCGATGTTGCCGTCGACCCACTCCATGGTCGCGCCCTCGTACGCCACGGCGCGCTTGGTGACCAGGTTGTAGACGTTGTTCGACCAGTTCTGGATGGTCGTGTAGCGGCAGCGGCCGCCCTTCTTGACGATGATCTCGACCACGGCGCTGTGCAGCGAGTCCGAGGAGTAGATCGGGGCGGTACAGCCCTCGACGTAGTGGACGTAGGCGTCCTCGTCGACGATGATCAGCGTCCGCTCGAACTGGCCCATGTTCTCCGTGTTGATACGGAAGTAGGCCTGGAGCGGGATGTCGACGTGCACACCCTTCGGCACGTAGATGAACGATCCGCCGGACCACACGGCCGTGTTCAGCGACGCGAACTTGTTGTCGCCGACCGGGATGACCTTGCCGAAGTACTCCTTGAAGAGCTCCGGGTGCTCCTTGAGCGCGGTGTCGGTGTCCATGAAGATGACACCCTGCTCCTCCAGGTCCTCCCGGATCTGGTGGTAGACGACCTCGGACTCGTACTGCGCGGCGACACCGGCGACGAGACGCTGCTTCTCCGCCTCCGGGATACCGAGCTTGTCGTACGTGTTCTTGATGTCGTCCGGCAGTTCGTCCCAGGAAGCGGCCTGCTTCTCGGTGGACCGCACGAAGTACTTGATGTTGTCGAAGTCGATACCCGACAGGTCGGAGCCCCAGTTCGGCATGGGCTTCTTGTCGAACAGGCGCAGACCCTTGAGCCGGAGGTTCAGCATCCACTCCGGCTCGCTCTTCTTCTGCGAGATGTCGCGGACGACAGCCTCGGAGAGACCGCGCTTGGCGGCGGCACCGGCGACGTCGGAGTCGGCCCAGCCGAATTCGTACGTGCCCAGGCCGTCGAGCTCAGGGTGGGCAGTCTCTGTGGGGAGCGTCATGCGGGGTTCCTCCCGGCTGTGCTTTCGGATGCGTGTGAACTGCTCTGGGGGGTGGCGGGGGTGGCGCGGGGAATGAAGGTCGTGCAGACCCCGTCACCGTGGGCGATGGTGGCAAGCCGCTGCACATGGGTTCCGAGCAGCTGCGAGAAGAATTCCGTCTCCGCCTCGCACAGCTGGGGGAACTGTCCTGCGACGTGCGCTACCGGGCAGTGGTGCTGGCAGAGCTGCTCGCCCTGCTGGCCGGGCGCGCTACGCGCCGTAGCAGCGTACCCGTCGGCGCTCAGCGCCTTGGCGAGAGCCTCGGTGCGCCCGTCGGGCCCGGCGGCCTCGACCGCCTCGCGGTACGCCCCGGCCTGGGCCTCGTACCGGGAGCGGGCGAAGGCGGCCACGGCCGCCTCGCCCTGCTCGCCGCCGCCCGCCGCACCGGCGATCCAGCGCAGGGCCTCGGCGGCGAGGGTGTCGTAGGACTGGTCGAAGGCGTCCCGGCCGCAGTCGGTCAGGGCGAACACCTTGGCGGGCCGGCCGCGCCCACGCGAGCCGTAGACCCGCTGATCGCGCGCTTCCACCACGGAATCGGCGACCAGGGCGTCGAGATGGCGGCGGACGGCGGCCTGGGTGAGCCCCAGGCGTCCGGCCAGATCGGAGACGGTGGACGGGCCGTGGTCCAGAATGGAGCGCGCGACGCGGTTGCGAGTGGAATGCTCACCGGTCGCGAGTTCCTCCTGAGGAGCCTCGCCAACGTATTTCACAACGCCATTGTTGCGTAATTCGTCCGACCCTGACAACCGTGGCCACGACGACGCGCCGTGCGTTTCATCACTAAGGGTTACCTAATAAAAGCCGTTCTTCCGCACGGGAAAGCGGCTTTCGTGGCGTGCGGGCGCCCCTTTTGCCCCCGCGGGCCCGAGGCGCACCGGCGCTGCCTAGAATTCCCGGCATGTACAGCGTCTTCGCGGGTCGCCCACTGCCCGACAGCGGGTCCGCCGCGGGCCGGATCTCCGGGGAGCCGGTCGTCGAGGTCCGGGGCCTGGTCAAGCGGTACGGGGCCAGGACCGCCGTCGACGGCCTCGATCTGAGCGTCCGGGCGGGCACGGTCACCGCCGTCCTCGGCCCCAACGGAGCCGGCAAGACCACCACGATCGAGACCTGCGAGGGCTACCGCCGACCCGACGCGGGCTCGGTCCGCGTCCTCGGCCTCGATCCGGTCGCCGACGCCGCCAGGCTCCGCCCGCGCATCGGTGTGATGCTCCAGTCCGGCGGGGTGTACTCCGGCGCGCGCGCCGACGAGATGCTCCGCCACATGGCCCGGCTGCACGCGCGGCCGCTCGATGTGGACGCCCTGATCGAACGGCTCGGCCTGGGCGGCTGCGGCCGTACGACCTACCGGCGGCTCTCCGGCGGCCAGCAGCAGCGCCTGGCGCTGGCCCTGGCCGTCGTCGGCCGCCCCGAGCTGGTCTTCCTCGACGAGCCGACCGCCGGGCTCGACCCGCAGGCCCGCCGCTCCACCTGGGAGCTGATCCGCGAGCTGCGCGCCGACGGCGTCGGCACCGTGCTGACCACGCATTTCATGGACGAGGCCGAGGCGCTGGCCGACGACGTCGTGATCATCGACGCGGGCCGGGTCATCGCGCAGGGCAGCCCCGAGGAGCTGTGCCGGGGCGGCGCGGAGAACACCCTGCGCTTCACCGGACGTCCCGGGCTCGACCTCGGCTCCCTGCTCAAGGCACTGCCGGACGGCACCCTGGCCGTCGAGGTGACCCCGGGGGCGTACCGGATCGGCGGCACGGTCGATCCGCAGCTGCTGGCCACCGTCGCCTCCTGGTGCGCGCAGCACGGCGTGCTGCCCGACGGGATCGCCGTGGAACGCCACACCCTGGAAGACGTCTTCCTCGAACTGACCGGCAAGGAGCTGCGTTCATGAGCACCGGTACGTACGCCCCGGCGCCGGGCGCGGCCCCGCTGTTCCGGATGATCGCGGCCCAGACCGCGTTCGAGACGAAGCTGCTGCTGCGCAACGGCGAACAGCTGCTGCTGACCGTGATCATCCCGTCGCTGCTGCTCGTGCTGTTCTCGACGGTCGACGTCGTCGACACCGGCACGGACCGGGCGGTGGACTTCCTGGCGCCCGGCATCCTGGCGCTGGCCGTGATGTCCACGGCCTTCACCGGCCAGGCCATCGCCACCGGCTTCGAACGGCGGTACGGGGTGCTCAAGCGGCTCGCCGCCTCCCCGCTGCCGCGCTGGGCCCTGATGACCGCCAAGACGCTCTCCGTGCTGGTCACCGAGGTGCTCCAGATCGTGCTGCTGACGGTCATCGCCGTCATGCTGGGCTGGTCGCCGGGCGGCAACCCGCTCGCCGTTCTGCTGCTGCTCGTGCTGGGCACCGCGGCCTTCTCCGGGCTCGGTCTGCTGATGGCCGGCACGCTCAGGGCCGAAGCCACCCTGGCCGCCGCGAACCTGGTCTTCCTGCTTCTCCTGGTGGGCGGCGGGGTGATCGTGCCGCTGGAGAAGTTCCCGGACGCCGCCCAGTCGGTGCTCGGGCTGCTGCCGATCGCGGCGCTCTCCGACGGGCTGCGGGATGTCCTGCAGCACGGCGCCGGGATGCCCTGGGGCGATCTCGGGGTGCTCGCCGTATGGGCGGCGCTCGGTCTCGGCGCGGCGGGCGCGCTCTTCCGCTGGGAGTGAGCGATCGCGCCGGGGGCGGACGACAGGCGGCGATCGCGGGCGGGAACAGCGAGGCGGGGATTGCGGGCGGAGACGCGGCTTACGTACCCCTCGTGAAAACCTGCACAAGCTCCCCCCTACCATGGTGGCCGTGTTGACCCCCCTCGCCTACATCGCCCGGCGCTGGACGCCCTCGCCGCGTGCGCTCCAGCGCGCCGCGCTCTCCGCCGTCGTCATGAGCGTGCTGATCGTCGTCACCGGCGGCGCGGTCCGGCTGACCGGTTCCGGTCTCGGCTGCGACACCTGGCCCAAGTGCACGGACGACAGCCTCTTCGCCACCCCGGCACAGGGGATCCACGGCGCCATCGAATTCGGCAACCGGATACTGACGTACGTCCTGTGCGCGGCGGTCGGCTGGGCGATCATCGCGGCCCGCTCCACCAAGCCCTGGCGGCGCGGGCTGACCCGACTGGCCTGGTCCCAGTTCTGGATCGTCATGGGCAACGCCGTACTCGGCGGCATCACCGTGTGGGCGGGCCTCAACCCGTGGACCGTGGCGGGGCACTTCCTCCTCGCCACCACCCTGCTCACCGTCACCACGGTCACCTGGCTGCGCACCCGCGAGGGCGACGGCGCCCCCCGCCCGCGCGTCCCGCGTCCGGTGAGCAAGCTGTCCTGGACGCTGGTCGTCTCGGCGCTGGTACTGATCGCGGCCGGCACCGTGGTGACGGGCTCGGGCCCGCACGCGGGCGACAGCAGCGACGTACCGCGCATGCCGTTCGACTGGGCCACCACCGCCCATGTCCACGCGGTCTTCGCCTGGATCGTCTGCGCGCTGGCCCTGGCGCTGTGGCTGGCGCTGCGGGTGGTGGACGCCCCGGCGGACACCCGGGCCCGCTCCCGCGATCTGCTGCTGGTCCTGCTGGCCCAAGGCGGCATCGGCTATGTGCAGTTCTTCACCGACCTTCCCGAAGCCCTGGTCGCCGTCCACATGTTGGGCTCCTGCCTGGTCTGGATCGCTGTCCTGCGGGTGGCGCTGAGCCTGCGCGAGCGCCCGAGGACCACGGCGGACATCCCGGCGCAGTCGGGCGCGGAGCTGTCCGCGGTCTGACGGTCCCGCTCTGCCCCGCGGATCTTCGCGGACGCCGGCCCGCCGCGCCCAGCGGGTCGGCGCGCCACCTGTCCGGGTGCCCTCGACGGCCGGCCGTCGGGGGCACGCTCATGTCCGATCGCCGCCGGAACACCGCGCCGTCCGAGGACGGGCCGCTCCCGACCGTCCCCAGGGGCTGACCCCGGGGGCACGGCGCGGGGCTCACCCCGGGGGCTCAGCGCGGGCGCACGGCGCGGGCGCTCACTCCCGTAATGCCGCCGCGGGATCCCGGAGCGACCGGACGGGGCCTCAGTTGTTCGCGCGGCCGCCGAGCTGGATGCCGGCCATCCGGGACCACTCGTACGGGCCGGTGCGCACCCTGGCCGCGAACTCCCCGTCGAAGGACTCGTGCAGCGTGAGTCCCGCCTTCTCGGCGGCGCTCTTCGCGACCGCGTGCGTGGGCGCGACGAGGTCGCCCCAGCCGCCGTCCTCGCCGACCAGCACGATGCGGGTACCGGCCTGGCCGAGGTACGCGAGGTGTCCTTCGGCGCCGCCGTGCCGCCGGGCGAAGGCGCCGATCCGCTTGGCCAGCCGGGCCGCCCGGCGCTCGGCACGCGCAGCCTGCCGGGCCAGGGCCTTGCTCTCGTCGCTGTCCACAACCTGCTGGGTGTCTGCCATGGAGTGGATGCTACCGACGGGTAGTCCAACGGGCGACGGGCGGGGCGCGTGGTGTCGACCACGCGCCCCGCCCGTCACGGAGTTCGGATTGTCCGTACGCGTTACCCGTACGCGCTGGAGAGGCCCTACCGGAGGAAGGGGTCCACGGCGACCGCCACGAAGAGCAGCGACACGTAGGTGATCGACCAGTGGAACAGCCGCATCTCCTTCAGCTTGCCGCCCGCCTCCCCGGCCTTGGCGCGCGACTGGAGGGCGTGCGCCTCCCAGAGCCAGTAGCCGCCGGCCACCAGGGCGACCGCCGTGTAGAACCAGCCGGTGTAGCCCAGCGGGGTCAGCAGCAGCGAGACGCCGACCATCACCCAGCTGTAGAGAACGATCTGGCGGGCCACCACCCGATTGGACGCGACGACCGGAAGCATCGGCACACCCACGCGCGCGTAGTCGTCCCGCACCTTCATCGACAGCGGCCAGTAGTGCGGCGGCGTCCAGAAGAAGATGACCAGGAAGAGGATGACCGCGGCCCAGGACATCGAATTGGTGACGGCGGACCAGCCGATCAGGACCGGCATACAGCCCGCGATACCGCCCCAGACGATGTTCTGCGCGGTACGGCGCTTGAGAATCATCGTGTAAACGACGACGTAGAAAAGGAGCGCGCCCAGCGAGAGCGCCGCGGACAGCCAGTTGACCAGCAATCCGAACCAGAGCGTCGAGACCACGGCCAGCGTGAGACCGAAGATCAGTCCCTCGCGCGGTGAGACCATGCCGGTGACCAGCGGGCGCTGCGACGTGCGGTTCATCAGCGCGTCGATGTCACGGTCGATGTACATGTTGAGCGCGTTGGCGCCGCCGGCGGAGAGATAACCGCCGACGCAGGTGATGAAAACGAGCCAGAGATCCGGCACGCTCTGCGCGGCCAGGAACATCACCGGAACGGTGGTGATGAGAAGAAGCTCGATGATCCGCGGCTTGGTCAGCGCCACGAATGCTTTGACGCGGGCCCCGAACGGCCGATGGCCCCCCGGACTCGGAGTCAAGACGACCCCTGCGGGTCGGGACTCGACGGCCGTCACGCACACCCCTGACAGAGAAATCCCAGCAAGCTCCGGGCATGAAGGCCCGGTAAAGACTCGCGCTTACCACGCCACTCTAGACGTTGCCCAGAGGCCGCCCTTCGCGGGGGTGGGCTCGTGTTGAGCCTTCCTTTCGGATGACCGGAAAGTGCCCGGGAGGCGAAGTCCCAGCGCGCGCCGCACCCTGGTAACGGATTCGAAAAGTTGCGTGTTGCTCCGGAGGTAGGCTCAGCAGCGAATCGGTGCGCCGTCAGACACCGGTATAGAACATGTGGAGAGGAGCCCTGACTCAGGGTGAGTACCAAGCCGACCACTACAGGCCTTGACTGGACCGATCTGGACCGCCGGGCTGTCGACACCGCCCGCGTCCTGGCCATGGACTCCGTACAGAAGGTCGGCAACGGCCATCCGGGTACGGCCATGAGCCTGGCCCCCGCGGCCTATGTGCTGTTCCAGAAGCTGATGCGGCACGACCCGTCCGACGCCCGGTGGACCGGCCGCGACCGGTTCATCCTCTCGGCGGGACACTCGTCCCTGACCCTCTACACGCAGCTCTACCTGGCCGGCTACGGCCTGGAGCTGAGCGACCTGGAGTCCTTCCGCACCTGGGGTTCGAAGACCCCGGGTCACCCGGAGTACGGACACACCGTCGGCGTCGAGACCACCACGGGACCGCTCGGCCAGGGCGTGGCGAACGCCGTGGGCATGGCCATGGCCGCCCGTTACGAGCGCGGTCTGTACGACCCCGAGGCGGCGGCCGGCACCTCGCCCTTCGACCACACCATCTTCGTGATCGCGGGCGACGGCTGCCTCCAGGAGGGCATCTCCGCCGAGGCGTCCTCGCTGGCCGGTCACCAGAAGCTGGGCAACCTGGTCCTGCTGTGGGACGACAACCACATCTCGATCGAGGGCGACACCGAGACCGCTGTCTCGGAGGACACCCTCAAGCGGTACGAGGCGTACGGCTGGCACGTCCAGCGCGTGGCGCAGCAGGAGAACGGCGACCTGGACCCGGCGGGTCTGTACGAGGCGCTGAAGGCGGCGCAGGCCGAGACGGAGCGCCCCTCCTTCATCGCCGCCCGCTCGATCATCGCCTGGCCCGCCCCGCACGCGCAGAACACCGAGGCCTCGCACGGCTCGGCCCTCGGCGCCGACGAGGTCGCGGCCACCAAGAAGGTCCTCGGCTTCGACCCGGAGAAGTCCTTCGACGTCGCCGACGAGGTCCTCGCCCACACCCGTGCGGTGCTGGAGCGCGGCCGGGGAACGCGCGCCGAGTGGGAGAAGTCCTTCGAGGCGTGGCGTGCGGCCAACCCGGAGCGCGCGGCGACGTTCGACCGGGTCCGCGCCGGCGAACTGCCCACCGGCTGGGAGGAGAAGCTCCCCGCCTTCGAGACCGGCAAGGCCGTCGCGACGCGTGCCGCGTCCGGCAAGGTGCTGCAGGCCCTCGGTGAGATCATCCCCGAGCTGTGGGGCGGCTCCGCCGACCTCGCGGGCTCGAACAACACCACCATCGACAAGACGTCGTCGTTCCTCCCGGCGGGCAACCCGCTGCCGGAGGCCGACCCGTACGGCCGCACGGTGCACTACGGCATCCGCGAGCACGCCATGGGCTCGACGATGAACGGCATCGCGCTGCACGGCAACACCCGTATCTACGGCGGCACTTTCCTGGTGTTCTCCGACTACATGCGCCCGGCCGTGCGGCTCGCGGCGCTGATGCGGGTGCCCGTCACGTACGTCTGGACCCACGACTCCATCGGTCTGGGTGAGGACGGCCCGACGCACCAGCCGGTCGAGCACCTCTCCGCGCTGCGCGCCATCCCGGGTCTGAACATCGTCCGTCCGGCGGACGCCAACGAGACGGCGATCGCCTGGCGCGAGATCCTCAAGCGGCACGACAAGGGCGCCCCGCACGGTCTGGCGCTGACCCGTCAGGGTGTGCCGACGTACGACGCCAACGACGAAGCCGCCAAGGGCGGTTACGTGCTGTTCGAGGCGGACGGCGGGGAACCGCGGGTCATCCTGATCGGTACGGGCTCCGAGGTCCAGCTGGCCGTGGAGGCGCGCGAGCAGCTCCAGGCGGCGGGCATCCCGACGCGGGTTGTCTCGATGCCGTCGGTCGAGTGGTTCGAAGAGCAGGATCAGGGGTACCGGGATGCGGTGCTGCCGCCGTCCGTGAAGGCGCGGGTCGCGGTCGAGGCCGGCATCGGGCTCACCTGGCACCGCTTCGTGGGCGACGCCGGACGCATCGTTTCGCTGGAGCACTTCGGTGCCTCGGCCGACGCCAAGGTCCTCTTCCGCGAGTTCGGCTTCACCGCCGACGCGGTCGCCGCGGCGGCCCGGGAATCTCTGGAAGCCTCGGCGCGCTGACGCCTGTATACGAACTGTAGGAGATGCAGAACTCATGACAGACGCACTCAAGCGCCTCTCCGACGAAGGCGTCGCGATCTGGCTCGACGACCTGTCGCGCAAGCGGATCACGTCGGGCAACCTCGCCGAACTCGTCGACCAGCAGCATGTGGTGGGTGTCACCACCAACCCGTCGATCTTCCAGAAGGCGATCTCGGAAGGCGACGGGTACGACACTCAGCTGACCGACCTGGCCGCCCGCAAGGTCACGGTCGAGGAAGCCATCCGCATGATCACGACGGCGGACGTCCGTGACGCCGCCGACGTCCTGCGTCCGGTCTTCGACGCCACGCAGGGCCAGGACGGCCGGGTCTCCATCGAGGTCGACCCGCGCCTGGCGCACGACACCGTGGCGACCATCGCCGAGGCCAAGCAGCTCGCCTGGCTGGTGGACCGCCCGAACACGCTCATCAAGATCCCGGCGACGAAGGCCGGCCTGCCGGCGATCACCGAGACCATCGGCCGGGGCATCAGCGTCAACGTGACGCTGATCTTCTCGCTGGAGCGCTACCGCGCGGTCATGGACGCCTACCTGGCGGGCCTGGAGAAGGCGAAGGCCGCGGGCCTGGACCTCTCCAAGATCCACTCGGTGGCGTCCTTCTTCGTGTCCCGCGTGGACGCCGAGATCGACAAGCGGCTCGACGCGCTGGGCACCTCCGAGGCCGGGCAGGCGCGCGGCAAGGCGGCCCTGGCCAACGCGCGACTCGCGTACGAGGCGTACGAAGAGGTCTTCGCGGGCGACCGCTGGGCCGCCCTGGACCGGGCGCAGGCCAACAAGCAGCGTCCGCTGTGGGCCTCGACCGGCGTGAAGGACCCGGCGTACAAGGACACCCTGTACGTCGACGAGCTGGTCGCCCCCAACACGGTGAACACCATGCCGGAGGCCACGCTCGAAGCCACCGCCGACCACGGCGCGATCACCGGTGACACGGTGCGTGGCACGTACGACCAGGCGCGCGCCGACCTCGAAGCCGTCGAGAAGCTGGGCATCTCGTACGACGAGATCGTCCAGCTGCTGGAGGACGAGGGCGTCGACAAGTTCGAGATCGCCTGGAACGACCTGCTCAAGTCGACGGAGGCGGAGCTCAAGCGCCTCGCTCCCTCGGAGGACTGAGAACCTTGACCGCAACCCACGGAGCGAACCCGCTCCGTGACGCCTTGGACCGACGGCTCCCGCTCATCGCGGGGCCGTCGGGCCTGGTCATCTTTGGCGTCACGGGCGATTTGTCCCGCAAAAAGCTGATGCCTGCCATCTATGACCTCGCCAATCGCGGGCTGCTGCCGCCGGGCTTCTCGCTCGTCGGCTTCGCGCGCCGCGACTGGGAGGACGAGGACTTCGCACAGGTGGTGCACGACGCCGTCAAGGAGCACTCGCGGACGCCGTTCCGCGAGGAGGTCTGGCAGCAGCTCAGCCAGGGCATGCGCTTCGTCCAGGGCAACTTCGACGACGACAACGCCTTCGAGAATCTGAAGGCGACGATCGCGGAGCTGGACAAGGCGCAGGGCACCGGCGGCAACTTCGCCTTCTACCTCTCCGTACCGCCGAAGTTCTTCCCGCAGGTCGTGCAGCAGCTCAAGAAGCACGGCCTCGCGGACCAGAAGGAAGGCTCCTGGCGGCGTGCCGTCATCGAGAAGCCCTTCGGCCACGACCTGGCCTCCGCGCAGGAGCTGAACAAGGTCGTCCACGAGGTCTTCCCGTCCAACGAGGTCTTCCGGATCGACCACTATCTGGGCAAGGAGACCGTCCAGAACATTCTGGCGCTGCGGTTCGCCAACACCCTCTTCGAGCCGATCTGGAACCGGTCGTACGTCGACCACGTCCAGATCACGATGGCCGAGGACATCGGCATCGGCGGCCGCGCGGGGTACTACGACGGCATCGGCGCCGCCCGTGACGTCATCCAGAACCACCTGCTCCAGCTGCTCGCGCTGACCGCCATGGAGGAGCCCGCCTCCTTCGACGCGGACGCGCTGGCGGCGGAGAAGACCAAGGTGCTGGGCGCGGTGAAGCTGCCCAGGGACCTGGCGGCGGACACCGTACGCGGGCAGTACGCGGCGGGCTGGCAGGGCGGCGAGAAGGCCGTCGGCTACCTCCAGGAAGACGGGATCGACGCCAAGTCGAAGACCGACACCTACGCCGCGGTGAAGCTGGAGATCGACAACCGCCGCTGGGCGGGCGTCCCCTTCTATCTCCGTACCGGCAAGCGCCTCGGCCGCCGGGTCACCGAGATCGCGGTCGTCTTCCAGCGGGCCCCGCACTCCCCCTTCGACCACACGGCCACCGAAGAGCTGGGGCAGAACGCCCTGGTCATCCGGGTCCAGCCGGACGAAGGCGTGACGATGCGCTTCGGCTCGAAGGTGCCGGGCACCTCGATGGAGGTGCGGGACGTCTCGATGGACTTCGCGTACGGCGAGTCCTTCACGGAGTCCAGCCCCGAGGCGTACGAGCGGCTCATCCTCGATGTGCTGCTCGGCGACTCGAACCTCTTCCCGCGGGTGGAGGAGGTCGAGCTGTCCTGGAAGATCCTCGACCCGATCGAGAAGTTCTGGGACACGCACGGCAAGCCCGCGCAGTACGAGTCCGGGACCTGGGGTCCGGTCGAGGCGGACGAAATGCTCGCACGAGACGGACGGAGCTGGCGTCGGCCATGAAGATCGACCTTACGGACACCACGTCCAGCAAGATCAACAAGGCACTGGTGCAGGGGCGCCGGGCCATCGGCACCCCCGCCGTCGGCATGGTCCTCACCCTGGTCATCGTCACCGACGAGGAGAACGCGTACGACGCGCTCAAGGCCGCCAACGACGCGTCCCGTGAGCACCCGTCGAGGAAGCTCGTCGTCGTCAAGCGCGTCTCACGATCGGCGCGCGACCGGGCCAAGGCCCGCCTGGACGCCGAGGTACGGGTCGGCGTGGACGCCGGCACCGGCGAGACGGTCGTCCTGCGTCTGTACGGCGACGTCATAGACCACGCCCAGTCGGTGGTACTGCCGCTGCTGCTTCCGGATGCCCCGGTCGTGGTGTGGTGGCCGGTCCACGCGCCCGTCAACCCGGCCCAGGACCCTCTGGGCAAGCTGGCGCAGCGACGGGTGACGGACACGTACACCGCCGAGCACCCCACCGAGGAACTGACGGCCCGCGCCGACGCGTACACCCCGGGCGACACGGATCTGTCCTGGACCAGGATCACCCCGTGGCGCTCGATGGTCGCGGCGGCTCTCGACCAGGTGACCTGCAAGGTCACCTCGGTGGAGGTGGGCGGCGAGGAGTTCAATCCGAGTGTCGAGCTGCTCGCCATGTGGCTCGCCGAGCGGCTGCACGTACCGGTGAGGCGCACCGTCTCCCCGGG
Organism: Streptomyces sp. NPDC051569; assembly: GCF_044454085.1. Lineage (NCBI taxonomy): Bacteria > Bacillati > Actinomycetota > Actinomycetes > Kitasatosporales > Streptomycetaceae > Streptomyces > Streptomyces sp. NPDC051569. The sequence continues at coordinate 38,089 of NZ_JBITDJ010000025.1, read as the reverse complement.
GCCCGGCCTCACATCCGTACGGATGGAGACCGACTCGGGCCAGATCGTGCTCGACCGGGCGAACGGTTCGCTGGCGACCCTCTCCATCGAGGGCCAGCCGGACCGCGCGGTGGCGCTGAACCGCCGCGAGACGTCCGAGCTGATCGCGGAGGAGCTGCGCCGGCTCGACCCGGACGACACCTACGCGTCGGCGCTGCGCTTCGGCGTGCACCGGCTGGCGGACGGGGCCACCGCGCCGGCCGGCGCGGCCACCTCGGGTGCGGCTCCGGAGCCGGACGCCCCGGCGAGGGCCGCGAAGAAGGCGCCCGCCAAGAAGTCGGCGTCGAAGTGAGTGCTCCGCAGCTCGTCGTCCACCGCGACAAGGAGCTGATGGCACAGGCCGCGGCGGCCCGGCTGATCACGAAGATCGTGGACGCCCAGGCCGCGCGCGGCTCCGCCTCGGTGGTGCTGACGGGCGGACGCAACGGCAACGGCCTGCTGGCCGCGCTGTCGGCCGCGCCCGCCCGTGACGCGGTCGACTGGTCGCGCCTCGACCTGTGGTGGGGCGACGAGCGCTTCCTGCCCGAGGGCGACCCGGAGCGGAACATCACCCAGGCCCGGGAGGCGCTGCTCGACTCGGTGCCGCTGGACCCGTCGCGGGTGCATGTGATGCCGGCCTCGGACGGCCCGTACGGCAGTGACGTGGAGGCGGCGGCCGCCGCGTACGCCACGGAACTCGCCGCGGCGGCCCGCCCCGAGGATCACGCGCGGGTGCCGTCCTTCGACGTCCTGATGCTGGGCGTCGGTCCGGACACCCATGTCGCCTCGCTCTTCCCGGAGCTTCCCGGCGTACGGGAGACCGAGCGCACCGTCGTCGCGGTGCACGGCGCCCCCAAGCCTCCGCCCCTGCGTATCTCGCTGACGCTGCCCGCGATCCGCGCGGCGCACGAGGTATGGCTGCTGGCGGCGGGCGAGGACAAGGCGAAGGCGGCGGAGATCGCCCTGTCGGGCGCGGGCGAGATCCAGGCCCCGGCGGCGGGCGCGTACGGCCGGAGCCGCACGCTCTGGCTGCTGGACGCGGCGGCGGCCTCGGCCCTGCCCCGTGAGCTCTACCCTCCGGCCTCCGCCTGACATCACACCGGCCGGATGTGTGAAGGCCCGGTTCGCCTCGCGGCGAGCCGGGCCTTCGGCTTTCCCTCCGCCGTTGTCCGGTGGCGCCGGAGCGCGTCAGAAAGGCCGGAGCGCGTTCAGAGGGGCCGGCGCGCGTCAGAGGATGATCTGGTCGGCTCCCGCCTCCAGCCGCGCGACGGCGGCGCGCGCGGCGTTCACGAAGATCCTGAAGTCCTCGGTGGTGCTGGTGGCCCGCCCGGCCCGGGTGTTGTCCACGAACATCTTCCGCCGGAGCTCGGTGGTGATCTCCAGCTGAGCCCCCTTCCCGAGGAGGGTCCTGTTACACAGGTTGAGGGGCTGGACACCGGCCAGATCGGGCACGGACGACCCGTCGATCGTCTGGATTCCGGCGGCCCGGAACGCGTCGTGGAGGTACTGCTTGAACGTGCCGTTGAGACCACCGACGACTACGGCCTCGGGCTTGCCGACGGGAGCGCCCGCCTGGGACGCGGTGCAGCCGTGCAGGCTCAGTACGTTGAGGCTGCCCGTCGCGAGGGAGAGGGCGATCCGGTCGTCGCAGTGCGTCGCCGTGACATGCAGGTCACCGTTGCCGCTGGAACGGAGCCCCTCGAACATCCAGTAGTCGTGGACGGGGCCGCCGGCCGGGCTGTTCTCGGGCTTGGCCGGGTCGTAGCCGGCGATCGCGAGACAGAGCTCGGAGGTGCCGGTCTCTATGCCGCCGCCGTGCGGAGCGACCACGGTGGTGCGGGGGTACGGGTAGGTCGCGCCGAGGCTGAAGTCGGCCTGCTCGTGCCGCCGGTAGCGGCGGGCGAAGTCGATGCCCTCCCGGCCCGCGAGCTTGGTGTAGAGGTCGGTGTTGGACGCGTACAGGTCGGTGGCGGCATGGGCGGGCGCCGCGCCGAGCCCGGTCAGCAGGGGGCCGCCCACGGTGGCGGCGGCCAGAGCGGTGAGAACCGTACGACGGCTGGTGGAGGTCATACGGCAATGATCCACATGTCGCCTCATCAGGGGTGGGGCGGGGGCACCTCCTTGATCAGGAAGGGCTTCAGCGGGCCGGGCACCGCCGCTTCCGCGAAGGCGAGGCCCTCGCCCGTGGTGGCGTCGCGGATGTGGTAGGCGCCCTCGCCCGCCGCTGTCGTCGCCGTCAGCGTCAGCAGACACGCGCGGCGCTGGACGTAGGACTGCTTGACCGTCCAGCCGATCACGCCGCCGCGCTGGAGCGCGATCGTCGTGCGCCGCAAGGTGCCCGAGCGGGCCACCAGGGGCCCAGGCTGCGGTAGGCGTCGAGGAGGACGGCGGCCGGCAGCAGGATCACGGCGAGCACCCCGCCGACGACGAGCAGGACATCGGCCAGCAGGAAGCCCAGGAGCGTGAGGACCGCGGCGGCCGGCGACCGGCGCAGCCGGCGGCCGCGCGCGGCGCGCGGGTGCGGGGTCAGCCGCTCGGCCAGTTCGGCGGCCCGCTCGTGCTCCAGTCCCTCGATCCGTATCGCGCCCTTGGCGGACGCGGTCGTGACGATCACCGTGGAGAGTCCGCACAGCTGCTCCAGCGGGCCCCGCACCGTGTCCACTGTCTGGATCCGGGACATCGGCGCGATCCGCCATTCCCTGCGGAAGGACGGACCTGGACCGCCTCGTCCGTCACCTCCCAGCGGTGCACGCCGAACCACCACCCGGGTATGAGCGCGGTGCAGGCGAGGCCGAGCACCGCCAGCGCGGCGGCGGGGATCAGCAGCCAGGGGCGCGCGGGGGCGATGAACGCCCCCGGCACGCCCAGCACGGCCACCGGGACGACGGTCAGCAGCGCCCACCGCGCCCGCCACCAGCCGATGGCGCGCTCGTCCAGCGTGTTCTCGGGCGGCCGCAGCCGTCGTCCCCCTTCCTCCATCGGTCAGCGGCCGCGCAGCGAGCGGTACGTGGCGACCAGCGCCGCGGTCGAACCGTCCAGCTGGTCGCCCGGCTCGTCACCGGTGAGCACCGGTTCGATCTTCCTGGCGAGGACCTTGCCCAGCTCGACGCCCCACTGGTCGAAGGAGTCGATGTTCCAGACGGCGCCCTGGACGAACACCTTGTGCTCGTACAGCGCGATCAGCTGGCCGAGGACGGACGGCGTGAGGTGCTCGGCGAGGATGGTGGTGGTCGGGTGGTTGCCGCGGAAGGTCTTGTGCGGCACCAGCTCCTCGGGCACCCCTTCCGCCCGTACCTCCTCGGGCGTCTTGCCGAAGGCGAGCGCCTGGGTCTGGGCGAAGAAGTTGGCCATCAGCAGGTCGTGCTGTGCGACCAGTCCCGGCAGCAGGTCGGCGACCGGCCGGGCGAAGCCGATGAAGTCTGCCGGGATGACCTTGGTGCCCTGGTGGATCAACTGGTAGTACGCGTGCTGCCCGTTGGTGCCCGGGGTACCCCAGACGACGGGGCCGGTCTGCCAGTCGACGGGCTTGCCGTCCCGGTCCACGGACTTGCCGTTGGACTCCATGTCCAGCTGCTGGAGATAGGCCGTGAACTTCGACAGGTAGTGGCTGTACGGGAGTACGGCGTGCGACTGGGCGTCGAAGAACGCGCCGTACCAGACACCCAGCAGTCCGAGCAGCAGCGGCGCGTTGGCCTCCGCCGGCGCGGTGCGGAAGTGTTCGTCGACCAGGTGGAAGCCGTCGAGCATCTCGCGGAACCGGCCGGGGCCGATCGCGATCATCAGCGAGAGCCCGATGGCCGAGTCGTACGAGTAACGCCCGCCGACCCAGTCCCAGAACTCGAACATGTTGGCGGTGTCGATGCCGAAGTCGGAGACCTTCTCGCTGTTCGTGGAGAGCGCCACGAAGTGCTTGGCGACGGCCTCCTGGCCGGCCTTGAGTTCGGTCAGCAGCCAGTCGCGCGCGGAGGTGGCGTTGGTGATGGTCTCGATGGTGGTGAAGGTCTTCGACGCGACGATGAACAGCGTCTCGGCCGGGTCCAGGTCCCGCACGGCCTCGTGCAGGTCGGCGCCGTCGACGTTGGAGACGAAACGGACCGTCAGCTCCCGGTCGGTGAAGGACCGGAGCACCTCGTACGCCATGGCGGGACCGAGGTCGGAGCCGCCGATGCCGATGTTGACCACGTTCTTGATGGGCCGGCCGGTGTGGCCCGTCCACTCACCGGACCTGACCTGGTCGGCGAAGGCGCCCATCTTGTCCAGCACGGCGTGCACCGCCGGCACGACGTTCTCCCCGTCCACCTCGATGACCGCGTCCCGGGGGGCGCGCAGCGCGGTGTGCAGCACCGCGCGGTCCTCGGTGGTGTTGATCTTGTCGCCGCGGAACATCGCGTCCCGCAGCTCCTCGACCCCGGTGGCCGTGGCCAGCTCGCGCAGCAGCGCCAGCGTCTCGTCCGTCACCAGGTGCTTGGAGTAGTCCAGGTGGAGGTCTCCCACCTGGAGGGTGTAGCCGGTACCGCGCGCCGGGTCGGCGGCGAACAGCTCCCGCAGATGGGTCTCCCCCAGCTGCTCCCGGTGGGCGCCCAGCGCGCTCCATGCGGGGAGCTGGTCGAGCCTGGTACGGCTTCCTGCGTTCATTCGGACATCAGCCCACTTCGTCTCGTGCCTGCGTGCGTGCCCTGCGGCTCGCCCAACCTAATTGATCAGGGTGCCCAGCGAAGCGACGGCGAGCGTGAACAGCCCGGCCGCCAGCAGGGCGGGGGTGTTCAGCCCCCAGCCGGCCGCCGCCACACCACCCAGCAGCGCACCGAGCGGCGCCCCGGCGACGGCGAGGGTACGAAAGGCCGAACTGATCCGGCCGAGCGCCTCCGCCGGGCTCCGCTCCTGCATCAACGTGGTCTGATTGACATTCCATACCATCCCGAAGAAACCGAACACGGCGAGAGCGGCGACCGCCGCTCCCATCTCGCGCACCGTTCCCAGCACCGCCAGAGCGCCGATCTGAACGGCCCCGGCGAGGAACACGGCGCGTATCCGGCCCGTCCACTCGGAGAGCCGTTTCGCGAGCGTCCCGCCCACCACGCTCCCGACCCCGTAGGCCGCGATGATCAGCGAGTACCCCCTGTTCCCCGCGTCCAGCCAGCCCGTCACGTGCAGGACCAGGGTCGCGATCAGGGCGCCCATGCCGATGTTGCAGAGGGTCGTCGCCAGGCAGAGTCGGCGCAGTGTCCGGTCCCCCCACAGGACGCGGATGCCCTCGGCGATCTCTGCGCGCAGGGTGGAGCCCGCTTTCCGGGGTGACCGCGCCGACGGCTCGGCCCGCAGCGACGCGATCAGCAGCGCGGCCACCCCGTAGGTGGCGGCGTCGGCCGCGAACGGCACAGCGGCGCCCGCGAGCAGCAGCACCGGCACCAACGGGACCGCGAGGAAGCCGCCGGCGATCTGTTGCCCCGTCATCAGCCGCGCGTTGGCGCTGCCCAGGGCCGACGGCGGCAGCAACGAGGGCAGCAGCGCCGTGGCCGCGTTGTCGAAGAGGGTCTGGAGGGTGGTGAGGACGAAGGCGAGCGCGAAGAGCAGCGCGATCGACGCGTGGCCGAGGCCGACGGCGAGTGCGAAGGCCGCCATCAGGGCGCCTCTTGACAGATCGACACCCCACATCGCCCGCCGCTGGTCGACCCGGTCGGCGACCGCCCCGCCGAGCAGTCCGAACAGCAGCCACGGCAGATATCCGCAGGCCGTCACCGAGGCGATGAGCAGCGGATCGTCCGTGAGGGTGGTGGCGAGCAGCGGCATGGCCGCCCCGCGCAGCGCGTCCCCGAACCGGGAGACGACCGCCGCCGACCACAGACGGCCGAATCCCCCGCGCCACGCGGGCGCCCGTACCCCCACGGAGTCGACGGTCGTCACAACTTCCCCTTCCGGTCGATGGATTCATGACCGTAGGGGATGCCACTGACAACGCCGCCCGGACAACGACCCCCACCCGAGGGGCGGTCCGGGACAAAAGCGGTCCGGCCGGACACCCTTGGGTGCCCGGCCGGACCGGAGGGTCTGGGGCGTGTTGCGAACTAGATCTCGCCGCGGAGTTTGGCGAGCGCTTCGGCGAGGATCGCTTCACCGTCCGCGTCGCTGCGCCGCTCCCGTACGTAGGCGAGGTGCGTCTTGTACGGCTCGGTGCGCGGCGGGTCCGGCGGGTTGTCCCGGTCCTGACCGGCCGGGAATCCGCAGCGCGGGCAGTCCCACGTATCCGGAACCTGTGCGTCACTGGCGAAGCTCGGCACCGTCTCGTGCCCGTTGGAGCACCAGAAGGAGATGCGCAGGCGGGGCGCGGACTCGCCGCGCTCGGCCTCACCCATCGGCCCCGCTCCGACCCGGCTTCCCCGGATCGCGTTGCCACTTGCCACGGTCGTAACTCCCTGCGTGATGGTGCCGCAAAGCATCGGGTAGGCAGCTCCGCTGCCGGGCGCCCCAGTCTACGTAAGGCCCAACGCGCGTCCAGTGAAGGGAGTTACCCCGTTACCGCCGGGCGCGGAACCTCATGATAGGCCGCGCCCGCGGCGCCTTACCGTACGTGCGGTCAGCTGTCCAGCTTCAGCAGCAGACCGAGTACGACAATGCTCGCGAACCACAGCAGACCGACAACAACGGTGATGCGGTCGAGGTTACGCTCGGCGACGGAGGAACCACCGACTGACGACTGCATTCCGCCACCGAACATGTCGGAGAGGCCGCCGCCCTTGCCCTTGTGCATCAGCACCAGAAGCATCAGCAGCAGGCTGAAGATGATGAGGGCGATCGAGAACCCCAGAACCACGGCTGGACCAACTTCCTCGGACTGACAGGACGACTGACAGGACTGGTACGAACGACGGGGGCCGGGTGACATCGCTGGTGCGTGTCCACGCGGCCCCCGCAAGGGTACGACGGATCGGTGCTACCGCATACTTACTGGTCGCGGAACCTGACGATCTTGACGAACTCGTCGGTGTCCAGCGCCGCGCCGCCCACCAGGGCGCCGTCGACATCGGGCTGCGCCATGATCGCGGCGACGTTCCCGGACTTCACCGAGCCGCCGTACTGGATGCGGACCTTGTCGGCCAGCTCCTGCGAGTACAGCTCGGCGAGCCGGCCGCGGATCGCGCCGCAGACCTCCTGCGCGTCCTCCGGGGTGGCGACCTCTCCGGTGCCGATGGCCCACACCGGCTCGTACGCGATCACCACGGACTCGGCCTGCTCGGCCGGGATGTCCTTGAGGCCGCCGTCGAGCTGGCCCAGCGTGTGCGGGACCTGCTGACCGGCCTTGCGGACGTCCAGGCCCTCGCCCACGCAGAGGATCGGGGTCAGGCCGTGCTTGTACGCGGCCTTCACCTTGGCGTTGCAGACCTCGTCCGACTCGGCGTGGTACTGGCGCCGCTCGGAGTGGCCGACGGCCACGTACGCGCACTTGAGCTTGGCCAGCATCGGGCCCGAGATCTCACCGGTGTAGGCACCGGCGTCGTGCGCCGAGATGTCCTGGGCGCCGTACTTGATCTTGAGCTTGTCGCCGTCGACCAGGGTCTGTACGGACCGCAGGTCGGTGAAGGGCGCCAGGACGGCGACCTCCACGGCGTCGTAGTCCTTGTCCGCCAGGGCGAAAGCGAGCTTCTGGACGTGCGCGATGGCCTCAAGGTGGTTGAGGTTCATCTTCCAGTTGCCCGCCATCAGCGGGGTGCGAGTGCTCATAAAGCGGTCAGTCCTCCAGTGCGGCGAGGCCGGGGAGCGTCTTGCCTTCGAGGTATTCGAGGCTCGCACCGCCACCGGTCGAGATATGGCCGAATGCCTGCTCGTCGAAGCCCAGGATCCGGACGGCCGCGGCGGAGTCGCCGCCGCCGACGACCGAGAAGGCCGGGGAGTCGACGAGCGCCTGGGCGACAGCCCGGGTGCCGTCGGCGTAGTCGGGGTGCTCGAAGACGCCCATGGGGCCGTTCCAGAAGACGGTGGCCGCGTCGGCGAGCTTCGAGGCGTACAGGGCGCAGGTCTCGGGCCCGTTGTCCAGGCCCATCTTCCCGGCCGGCATGGCGTGCGCCGGGACCGTCTCGGGGTGGGCCGGCGCCTTGGTCCTGAGGTCGGGGAACTCCGCGGCGACCAGAAGATCGACGGGGAGGACGAACTCCACGCCGAGTTCGTCGGCCCGCTTCAGGTACTCCTGGACGACCGGGATCTGGTCCTCCTGGAGCAGCGAGGAGCCGACCTCGTGGCCCTGGGCCTTGAGGAAGGTGAACGCCATGCCGCCGCCGATGAGGATGCGGTCGGCCTTCTCCAGCAGGTGGTCGATGACCCCCAGCTTGTCCGAGACCTTGGCGCCGCCGAGCACGACGGCGTACGGCCGCTGGACGTCCTCGGTGAGCTTCTTGAGGACGCCGACCTCGGTGGCGATCAGACCGCCCGCGGCGTGCGGGAGGCGGGCCGGCAGGTCGAAGACCGACGCGTGCTTACGGTGCACGGCACCGAAGCCGTCGCCCACGTAGAGGTCGGCCAGCTCGGCGAGCTGGTCGGCGAAGGCGCCGCGCTCGGCGTCGTCCTTCGAGGTCTCGCCGGCGTTGAAGCGCAGGTTCTCGATGACGGCGACCTGGCCGTCGGCGAGGGCGGCGACCACGGACCGGGCGGACTCGCCGACCGTGTCGGTCGCGAACGCCACGTCGGCGCCGAGGAGTTCACCGAGGCGCGCGGCGGCGGGGGCGAGCGAGAAGGCGGGGTCCGGGGCGCCCTTGGGGCGGCCCAGGTGGGAGGCGACGATCACACGGGCGCCGGCCTCGGCGAGCCGGGCGATGGTCGGCTGGACGGCGCGGATGCGGCCGTCGTCGGTGATGGTGGTGCCGTCGAGCGGCACATTGAGGTCGGCGCGGACGAATACGCGCTTGCCGCCGACCCCTTCGTCAAGAAGTTCGTCGATCGTCTTCATGTCTGCTGCTGGACTCCTTGGAAGGTCTGGACAGGCCGACAGGGCTCGGCCGGCGCGCTGCGCACCGGCCGAGCCCTGTTGTTCACATCTGGTGCCGCGAGCGGCACCAGGCGCCTTTCACCTGCCCTGAATCAGAGCTGGGCGCCGACGAAGACGGTCAGGTCGACCAGACGGTTGGAGTAGCCCCACTCGTTGTCGTACCAGCCGATGACCTTCACGCTCTTGCCCTGGACCATGGTCAGGGAGGAGTCGAAGGTGCAGGAGGCGGGCCAGTTGACGATGTCCGAGGAGACGATCGCGTCCTCGGTGTAGTCCAGGATGCCCTTGAGCTGGCCCTCGGCGGCCTTCTGGAACGCGTTGTTGACCTCGTCCTTGGTCACCTCGCGCTCCAGCTCGATGACCAGGTCGGTGACGGAGCCCGTCGGGACCGGGACGCGCATCGCGATGCCGTCGAGCTTGCCCGCCAGCTCCGGGATCACCAGCGCGGTGGCCTTGGCGGCACCGGTGGTGGTCGGGATGATGTTCTCGGCGGCGGCACGGGCGCGGCGCAGGTCCGAGTGCGGGAAGTCCAGGATCCGCTGGTCGTTCGTGTACGCGTGGACCGTGGTCATCATGCCCTTGACGATGCCGAAGTTCTCCAGGAGAACCTTGGCCATCGGCGCCACACAGTTGGTGGTGCAGGAGGCGTTGGAGATGACGTGGTGGTTGGCCGCGTCGTACTTGTCCTGGTTGACGCCCATCACGATGGTGATGTCCTCGTCCTTGGCCGGAGCCGAGATGAGGACCTTCTTCGCGCCGCCCGCGATGTGCTTGGCGGCGTCGGCCTTCTTCGTGAAGATGCCGGTCGACTCGATGACGATGTCGACGCCCAGCTCACCCCAGGGGATGTCGGCCGGGTTGCGCTCGGAGAGCACCTTGATGGTGTGACCGTCGACCGTGATGGTGTCGGCGGTGTGGGTCACCTCGGCCTTGAGGCGGCCCAGAATGGTGTCGTACTTCAGCAAATGCGCCGTGGTCGCAGTGTCACCCAGGTCGTTGACAGCCACGATCTCGATGTCTGCACCCTGCTCCAGCAGCGCGCGGAAGTAGTTACGACCGATGCGGCCAAAGCCGTTGATGCCTACGCGGATCGTCACGAACCGATCTCCTCGTTGGTACGCCGGGTTTCGACGCCGGCGAGTTGTATGGGATGTCCCCGACCGCTAATGACCCTACCTCTCCACGGGCCACGGGGTGACATCGGCAGGCTCCTGGGACGACGACGGCCCGTACCCACGGGTAGGGGTACGGGCCCGCTGTCTTCGGGAGCCGCCGGCTCCGTGCTGTGCGTCCTGTGTACGGCCGCCGCCGGCGCGGCAGTTGAGGGAGCGGAGGCCGCGCCCGCCGCCGCCGGTCCTTCACGGAGGACCGGCAGCGGTCCGGTGGGAGCCGACGGGGGCTGGGCGCCGGGGCGGCCTCAGCCGACGAGTCCGTCGGCCAACTCCTCGCTGAGGCTGGACTCCGTACTGGGAATCCCGAGGTCCTGGGCCCGCTTGTCCGCCATGGCCAGCAGCCGGCGGATGCGGCCCGCGACAGCGTCCTTGGTGAGCGGTGGGTCGGCGAGCGCGCCCAGTTCCTCCAGGGACGCCTGCTTGTGCTCCATCCGCAGCCGGCCGGCCGCGGCGAGGTGCTCGGGCACCTCCTCCCCGAGGATCTCCAGCGCGCGCTGGACCCGGGCACCGGCGGCGACCGCCGCGCGGGCGGAGCGGCGCAGGTTCGCGTCGTCGAAGTTGGCGAGGCGGTTGGCCGTGGCACGGACCTCACGGCGCATCCGCCGCTCCTCCCAGGCCAGCACCGACTCGTGGGCGCCGAGGCGCGTCAGCAGCGCGCCGATCGCGTCCCCGTCCCGTACGACCACGCGGTCCACCCCGCGGACCTCGCGGGCCTTGGCGGCGATCTGGAGTCTGCGGGCCGCGCCGACCAGCGCCAGAGCCGCCTCCGGGCCCGGGCAGGTCACCTCCAGCGAGGAGGAACGGCCCGGCTCGGTGAGCGAGCCGTGCGCCAGGAACGCACCGCGCCACGCGGCCTCGGCGTCGCAGGTGGCCCCCGAGACCACCTGCGGGGGCAGGCCCCGGATCGGGCGTCCGCGACCGTCGACCAGACCGGTCTGCCGGGCGAGCTGATCACCACCGGTAATCACCCGTACGACGTAACGGCTGCCCCGGCGCAGACCGCCGGGGGCCATCACCACCAGCTCGGAGTTGTGCCCGAAGATCTCCAGGATGTCCTTGCGGAGCCGGCGCGCGGCGATGCTGGTGTCCAGCTCCGCCTCGATCACGATGCGGCCGCTCACCAGGTGCAGCCCTCCCGCGAACCGAAGGATCGCCGAGACCTCCGCCTTCCTGCAGCACGTCCGGGTGACGGGGAGGCGGGCGATCTCGTCCTTCACCGCTGGCGTCATCGCCATGGGCCGATCCTTCCATGCATCCGAAAAATACGGTCGTACGCGGCTGCCAACAGCTCCGGATCGTGGACCGGGGAACTGTCGGACGCTGCCACCGGCGCCAGCTCGACCGCGGCACCGAACCGTTTGGCGGCATCGGCGAGTGACTCGCTGTCGGGCACGGCCGCCTCGTCGGCGAGCACCACGTCCAGGGCGAGTTTAGGGGCGTGTCGCCCCAAAACCTCCAAATGACGCTGCGGTGAGAAGCCATCGGTTTCACCGGGTTGTGGTGCCAGGTTCAGCGAGAGGACCCGGCGGGCCTTGGTGGCGACGAGCGCGTCGAGCAGCTCGGGCACCAGCAGATGCGGGATCACGGAGGAGAACCAGGAGCCGGGGCCGAGCACCACCCAGTCGGCGTCCATGACGGCGGCGACGGCCTCGGGGACGGCGGGCGGGTCGTGCGGCACGACGTGCACGGACTGCACCTCACCACGGGTGAGGGCGACCGTGGCCTGGCCGCGCACCGTGTCGACCTCGTCGGGGCGTGCCGGGTCGTGGCCCCGTACGAGCGCCTGGAGCTCCAGCGGGACGGCGGACATGGGCAGTACCCGGCCGTGCGCGCCGAGGAGCTTGCCGACCAGGTCCAGGGCCTGGACGTGGTCACCGAGCTGCTCCCACAGCGCCACGATCAGCAGATTGCCGACCGCGTGCTCGTGGAGGTCGCCCTGGGACTGGAAGCGGTGCTGGATCACCCGGGCCCAGGTCTGGCCCCAGTCGTCGTCACCGCAGAGCGCGGCCAGGGCTTTGCGCAGGTCGCCGGGGGGCAGGACGCCCAGTTCCTCGCGGAGGCGGCCGCTGGAGCCGCCGTCGTCGGCGACGGTGACGACGGCGGTGAGGTCGCCGGTGATCCGGCGCAGCGCCGTGAGGGAGGCGGACAGCCCCCTGCCGCCGCCGAGGGCGACGACCTTGGGCTGGGCGCCGCGTCCCCGCGCCGGCCGTGCGGGGGTGCCACGGCGCAGCCGGCGCATACGGAAGGTGCGTCCGGTCACTCGCGCCCCATGTCCCGGTGGACGATGACGGTCTCGATGCCTTCGGAGGCGAGGCGCGCGGCGAGCTTCTCGGACATCGCGACGGAACGGTGCTTGCCACCCGTACAGCCCACGGCGACGGTCACGTAGCGCTTGCCCTCGCGGCGGTAGCCGGTGGCGATCAGCTGGAGCAGCTCGGTGTAGCGGTCGAGGAACTCCTTGGCGCCCGGCTGGTTGAGGACGTACCCGGACACCTCCTCGTTGAGCCCGGTGAAGGGGCGCAGCTCGGGGACCCAGTGCGGATTGGGCAGGAAGCGGCAGTCCACCACCAGGTCGGCGTCGACCGGCAGGCCGTACTTGTAGCCGAAGGACATGACGGTGGCCCGCAGCTCCGGCTTCTCGTCGCCGGCGAACCGGGCGTCCAGCTTGGCGCGCAGTTCGTGGACGTTGAGGCTGGAGGTGTCGATCACCAGATCGGCGTCGCCGCGCAGCTCGCGCAGGAGGTCGCGCTCGGCATCGATGCCGTCGACGATGCGGCCGTCGCCCTGGAGGGGGTGGGGACGGCGGACGGATTCGAAGCGGCGGACGAGCGCCTCGTCCGAGGACTCCAGGAAGACCACGCGCCGGGTGACCTGCTTGGCGTCGAGGTCGGCGAGGGACTCGCGGAGGTTGTCGAAGAACCGCCGGCCGCGTACGTCCACGACGACGGCGATGCGGGCGACATTGCCCTGCGAGCGGGCGCCGAGCTCCACCATGGTGGGGATCAGCGCGGGCGGCAGGTTGTCGACGACGAACCAGCCGAGGTCCTCCAGGCACTTCGCCGCGGTGCTGCGCCCCGCGCCCGACATGCCGGAGATGATCACCAGCTCGGGGATGGCCGCGTCGGCGGTCTCACCGGCTTCCTTCGTGGTGCCCGTACTCACGTGCCCCGCTCCGTCCCGGTCGTGCTCAGTCATGCGTGCTGCCCCCGTCGTCTTCCATGATCTCTCCTGTTGCCGTGTTCACGGCGGGTGTCGCCGGGGCCGTCCTGGCCAGGACCACGACCACGGATTCGGCCGTCTTTCGGCCCAGCCCCGGCACCTCGCAGATCTGCTCGATTGTCGCCTGCCGCAGCCTCTTCACCGAGCCGAAATGCTTGATGAGCGCCTGTTTGCGGGACTCACCGAGGCCGGGGACGTCGTCGAGCGGGCTCGTCCTGACGCGCTTGGCCCGCTTGGCCCGCTGATAGGTGATGGCGAAGCGGTGGGCTTCGTCGCGTACGCGCTGGAGGAGGTACAGGCCCTCGCTGGAGCGGGGCAGTACCACCGGGTCGCCGTCCGCGGGCAGCCAGACCTCTTCGAGGCGCTTGGCGAGACCGCAGACCGCGACATCGTCGATGCCCAGCTCGTCGAGGGCCCGCTTGGCGGCCGCGACCTGGGGCTGCCCGCCGTCGACGACCACCAGCTGGGGCGGGTAGGCGAAGCGCTTGGGCCTGCCGTCCTCCTCGGCCGGGGGGCCGGCCAGGGTCTCGGCGGGGAGCGGCGGCGGCGCCTCGTTCACTTGGCCGGGCCCGCCCGGGGACGCGGCGGCCGGGTCTCCGTGTTCCGAGGGCTCCGGCTGTTCCGGCTGTTCCGGCTGCTCGGACCACTCGCCGGTCTTCTCCTTCTCCTGGAGGTAGCGCCTGAAGCGACGGCTGATCACTTCATGCATCGACCGGACGTCGTCCTGGCCCTCGAAGCCCTTGATCTGGAAGCGGCGGTATTCACTCTTACGAGCGAGGCCGTCCTCGAAGACCACCATGGACGCCACCACGTCGTCGCCCTGGAGATGCGAGATGTCGAAGCACTCGATGCGCAGCGGCGCGCTGTCCAGCCCGAGGGCCTCCGTGATCTCCTCCAGGGCCCGGGAGCGGGTGGTGAGGTCGCTGGCGCGCTTGGTCTTGTGCAGGACGAGCGCCTGCTGGGCGTTGCGCCCGACCGTCGCCATCAGGTCCTTCTTGTCGCCGCGCTGCGGGATCCGCAGGGACACCTGGGAGCCGCGGCGCTCGCTGAGCCACTGGCTGACCGCGTCCGTCTCCTCGGGCAGGGCGGGGACGAGGACCTCCTTGGGGACGGCCTCGCCCCGCTCCTCCCCGTACAGCTGCTGGAGCGCGTGCTCGACGAGACCGGCGGTGTCGACGGCCTCGACCTTGTCGGTGACCCAGCCGCGCTGGCCGCGCACCCGGCCGCCCCGGACGTGGAAGATCTGCACGGCGGCTTCCAGCTCGTCCTCGGCGACGGCGATCAGGTCCGCGTCGGTGGCGTCGGCGAGCACGACGGCGTTCTTCTCCATCGCGCGGCGCAGGGCGCCTATGTCGTCGCGCAGCCGGGCCGCCCTCTCGTACTCCATCTCCTCGGCGGCCTCCGTCATGAGGCGCTCCAGCCGGCGGATGTACGCGCCGGTGCGGCCGGCCATGAAGTCGCAGAACTCCTCGGCCAGCTCCCGGTGTTCCTCGGGCGTGACCCGGCCGACGCAGGGCGCCGAGCACTTGCCGATGTAGCCGAGGAGGCAGGGGCGGCCGGTCCGGGCGGCGTTCTTGAACACCCCGGCGGAGCACGTCCGTACGGGAAACACACGGAGCATGAGGTCGACCGTCTCGCGGATCGCCCAGGCGTGCCCGTAGGGACCGAAGTAGCGCACGCCCTTCTTCTTGGCGCCCCGCATGACCTGGACCCGGGGGAATTCCTCGTTCAGCGTGACGGCGAGCGAGGGATAGCTCTTGTCGTCGCGGTACTTGACGTTGAAGCGGGGGTCGTACTCCTTGATCCAGGAGTACTCCAGCTGCAGCGCCTCGACCTCGGTGGAGACGACGGTCCACTCGACGGAAGCCGCCGTCGTCACCATGGAGCGGGTGCGCGGGTGGAGGCTCGCCAGGTCCTGGAAGTAGTTGGCGAGCCGCTGGCGCAGGCTCTTCGCCTTCCCGACGTAGATCACCCGGTGGTGGTCGTCGCGGAACTTGTAGACCCCTGGCGAGTCCGGGATCTGTCCCGGCTCGGGGCGGTAGCTGGAGGGGTCGGCCATGCGGTCCACCCTACTGGCGGGCACCGACAGTGTGATCGGTCCCCGTTGCCCTTCCGTGCGTTCGGGGCGTCCCGGTGCGCTCAGGCGTCCGGGCCCGCGACGAGCTTGCCGCCCTCGGCCCTGACCGGCACCTCGGGCAGCGGCTCGGTGGCCGGGCCCTGGATGGCCTTGCCGGTGGTGACGTCGAAGCGGCTGCCGTGGCAGGGGCAGTCGCCCACGGTGCCTTCGAGCTTCTCCAGGAGGCAGCCGGCGTGGGTGCACTGCGCGCTGAACGCCTTGTACTCCCCCTGTGCCGGGCAGCTCACCACCAGCCGCTGCTCGCGGTAGAGCTTGGCGCCGCCGACCGGGACGTCGGCGGCGGCGCCGAGGTCGACCGGGGCGGTCGGGGTGGGGGTCTGGGCGTGGCCGAGCTTCGAATCGGTGGAGCAGGCCGCCAGACCCAGCCCGGCCGCGCCGGCGAGCGCGACGCCCTTCAGCACGGTTCGGCGAGGGGCGGGCAGACCGGACATGATGTCTCCACAGGGCAGCGGGGTCGGTGACATTCATGACGATACCGGGGCCGTTCCGGCGGCCGTTCAGGGGCCGGGCCCCGGGGGTGACGGTACGGGCGGCGCCGGCGGGGACGGAGATGTCCGTCCGGTCCTCGCCGGTGGACGTGGCGGACGCGGTGGACATGATCGGCGCGGGCGGCACCCGGAACGCGGCGCTGCCTCACGCCCTCCCCGTACGGAGGGCCCTCCCGGCGCCGGCCCCGACCGCGCCGCGGAACGCCGTTTCGGCACCGGCCCCGACGCGCCGCGGGACGCCGTCTCAGCTCGCCGAGCCGTGGCGGGAGTGACCGGCCGGGCCGCGGTGTCCGGAGATCCGGCCCAGCACCTCGACCGCGGCCTCGATCTGCTGCGCGGTCACACCGGCCAGGCTCTCGGCGATCAGCGCCTGGGACGCCCGGTCGACCTGCGCCAGGGTCTGCCGCCCCCTGGCGGTGGGCCCGACGCGCTGGGCCCTGCGGTCCGCCTCCTCCTCCACGCGGGTGACCAGTCCCTGGCGTTCGAGTTCGCGGACCTGCCGGGTGACGTGCGGCGTACGGACTCCGAGCCGCTCCGCGATCCGTCCGATCCGCAGCGACTCCCCGTCGTCCACCAGCACACGCAGCAGTGCCAGCCCCGCCCGGTCGATCGGCACCCCGGCCATGGCGACAAGCCGCTCGTGCGCCCTGGGCCGGGTGAGGTCGTAGGCCAGCGTGCTCAGCAGGGCCTGCAACGCGTCGATGCCGCCGCTCTCGCGGGCGGGGGTTGCGTCCATCCGCGCCATCATGCCCGACGTCATCCGGCGACCCGCCGGGCGCCGCCCCCAGCCGGCGGATGGCCGAAGAAGCACTTGTTCCCTACACCCAGCTCTCGATAGGAAGTACTTAAGGTAACTAACATCCTCCTGGATGTCGGAACGATCCTGTTGGGAGACCTCTATGCGTATCGCGATCGACGAGGACAAGTGCTGCGCGGCCGGACAGTGCGTGCTGGCGGCCGACGACCTCTTCGACCAGCGGGACGAGGACGGTGTCGTCGTCCTGCTCGACGCCACCCCGCCCGCCGGGGCTCTGGAACGCGCCCGTGAGGCGGCGGCGCTCTGCCCCGCGGCGGCGATCGACGTGCATGCCTGAGCCCATCCCCGCGCGACCTGCCACCCCCACACTCCACCTGGAGGACGCGTCATGACCGAGACGGCCATCCCCACCTTCCCCCTCAGCCGCGCACCCGGCTGCCCGTTCGACCCGCCGCCGCAGTACGCCACGCTGCGCGAGAGCGCGCCCGTCTCCCCGATCCGGCTGTGGAACGGCCAGGTGGCCTGGCTCCTCACCCGATACGAGGACCAGCGCGCCGTGCTGACCGACCCGCGCTTCAGCTCCGACGTCACCCGGCCCGGTCATCCCACCCAGAGCGAAGGTGTCAAGGCCCGGCGGGACTCCGGCAATCTTCCCTTCCTCGTGCGGGACGACCCGGAGCACAACCACATCCGGCGCATGTTCACCGGCCACTTCACGGTCAAACGCATCGCCGCCATGAAGCCCCGCATCCAGCAGATCATCGATGACCTGCTCGACACCATGGAAGCGGCCGGTCCTCCGGCCGACCTGGTCGCGGCGTTCGCCCTGCCGATGCCCTCCCTCGTCATCAGCGAACTCCTCGGCGTCCCTCACCAGGACCACGGCCTCTTCCAGCGCGCCGCCCGGACTCTCGTCACGCTCGACAGCACCGCCGAGCAGTCCAAAGCCGCCGCCGACGAACTGGCCTCGTACCTCAGCGACTTGATCGCCGACAAGGAGCGCCGCCCGGCCGACGACCTGCTCAGCACCCTGATCGAGGAGCGGGTACGCACCGGCGAACTCGACCGGGCCCAACTCGTGGAGAACGCGATCCTGCTGCTCGCCGCAGGTCACGAGACGACCGCGAACATGACCGCCCTGGGCACCCTCGCCCTGCTGCACCACCCCGATCAGCTCGCCGTTGTCCGCGACAGCGACGATCCCGCGCGCGTCGCCACCGCCGTGGAGGAGCTGCTGCGCTACCTCACCATCACCCACAGCGGGCGCCGCCGGGTGGCCGTGGAGGATGTCGAGGTCGCGGGCACCCTCATCCGTGCGGGCGAGGGAGTCGTCCTGGCCAACGACGCCGCGAACCGGGACGCGACCGTCTTCACCGACCCCGACCGGCTCGACATCGACCGCCCGGAGGTGAGGCGGCACATCGCCTTCGGCCACGGCACGCATCAGTGCCTGGGCCAGAATCTGGCCCGAGTCGAACTGCAGCTCGCCTACCCCGCGCTGCTGCGCCGGTTCCCGGGCCTGCGCACCACGGTCCCTGACGATCAGCTCCGGTTCAAGGAGGACATGCTCGTGTACGGCGTCCACGAGCTGCCCGTCACCTGGTAGCACCGGGAGCCTGCCGTGCCCGCCCTGTCCCGGGCGGGCACGGCACCGTTCCGGGGAGGCGGGACGGCGGCGGGGGCGATTCCGGTAGGCGCCCGGTCAGGCGCCGCGCGCGCCCGTCCTGGCCACGGCGGTCTTCTTCACGGCGGGCTTCCTCGCGGCGGTCTTGCGGGCCGTGGCCTTCTTCACCGGCGCCGCGTCACTGATCCGCTCGGTGTCGAGGATGTCCCGCAGGAACTTCCCGGTGTGGCTGGCCGGCTCTCCGGCCACCTGCTCCGGAGTGCCTTCGGCGACGACGAGTCCGCCGCCGTTGCCTCCCTCGGGGCCCATGTCGATCACCCAGTCCGCCGTCTTGATGACGTCCAGGTTGTGCTCGATCACGATCACCGAGTTGCCCTTGTCGACCAGACCGGACAGCACCTTGATCAGCTTGCTGATGTCCTCGAAGTGCAGACCGGTGGTCGGCTCGTCCAGGACGTAGACCGTGCGGCCCGTGGAGCGCTTCTGCAGCTCGCTCGACAGCTTCACACGCTGCGCCTCGCCGCCCGAGAGGGTCGGCGCTGACTGACCGAGCCGCACATAGCCCAGGCCGACCTCGTTGAGGGTCCTGAGGTGCCGCGAGATCGTCGGGACGGCCTCGAAGAAGTCCAGGGCCTCGTCGATCGGCATGTCCAGTACCTCGGCGATGGACTTGCCCTTGTAGTGGACCTCCAGGGTCTCCCGGTTGTAGCGGGCCCCGTGGCAGACCTCGCACGGGACGTAGACGTCCGGCAGGAAGTTCATCTCGATCTTGATGGTGCCGTCGCCCGAGCAGTTCTCGCAGCGGCCGCCCTTGACGTTGAAGGAGAAGCGCCCGGGGAGGTAGCCACGGACCTTGGCCTCCATGGTCTCCGCGAAGAGCCTGCGGACGTGGTCGAAGACGCCGGTGTACGTGGCCGGGTTGGACCGGGGCGTACGGCCGATGGGCGACTGGTCGACATGGACCACCTTGTCGACCAGGTCGTCACCGTCGACCCGGGTGTGCCGGCCGGGCACCGACTTCGCCCCGTTCAGCTCGCGCGCCAGGTGCGTGTAGAGGATGTCGTTGACCAGCGTGGACTTGCCGGAGCCCGAGACACCGGTGACCGCCGTGAACACACCCAGCGGGAACGAGACGGCGATGTCCTGGAGGTTGTTCTCCCGGGCGCCGTGCACGGTGAGCTGCCGGTCGGGGTCGACGGACCGGCGCAGCTCGGGGGTCGGGATGGCCCGCTTCCCGGCGAGATACTGGCCGGTCAGCGACTCCCTGTTGGCCAGCAGGCCCTTCAAGGGGCCCGAGTGCACGACCTTGCCGCCGTGCTCGCCCGCGCCGGGGCCGATGTCGACCACCCAGTCGGCCACCTTGATGGTGTCCTCGTCGTGCTCCACGACGATCAGGGTGTTCCCCATGTCGCGCAGCCGGACCAGGGTCTCGATGAGCCGGTGGTTGTCCCGCTGGTGGAGGCCGATGGACGGCTCGTCGAGGACGTACAGCACACCGACGAGGCCGGAGCCGATCTGGGTGGCGAGCCGGATGCGCTGGGCCTCACCGCCCGAGAGGGTCCCGGCCGCGCGGTTCAGCGAGAGGTAGTCCAGGCCGACGTCGACCAGGAACCGCAGCCGCTCGTTGACCTCCTTGAGCACCCGCTCGGCGATCTTCTTGTCCCGGGCGTTCAGCTTCAGCCGGCCGAGGAAGTCGGCGCAGTCGCTGATCGACAGCGCGGCGACCTCGGCGATGGACTTCTCCATGACCGTGACCGCGAGGACGATCGGCTTGAGCCGCGTGCCCTCACAGGTCGGGCAGGGCACCTCACGCATGTAGCCCTCGAAGCGCTCCCTGCTGGAGTCGGTCTCGGCCTCCGTGTGCCGCCGCTTGACGAAGGAGACCGCTCCTTCGAAGGCGGGGGTGGTGTAGGCGCGCTCCCGGCCGTACCGGTTGCGGTAGCGGACCTCGACCTGCGTCTTGTGGCCGTACAGCAGGGCCTTCTTCGCGCGCTGGGGCAGCCCGGCCCAGGGAATGTCCGTACGGAAGCCGAGGGCCTCGGCGAGGCCGCCGATCAGCCGTCCGAAGTACTCCTTGGTGTGGCCGTGCGACCAGGGGTGGATCGCCCCCTCGTCGAGGGACTTGTCCTCGTCGGGGACGATGAGCTCCGGGTCGACCTCCATGCGCGTACCGATGCCGGTGCAGTCGGGGCAGGCGCCGAAGGGCGAGTTGAAGGAGAAGGAGCGGGGCTCCAGCTCCTCGAAGGAGAGATCGTCGTACGGGCAGTAGAGATGCTCGGAGAACATGCGCTCGCGCTCGGGGTCGTCCTCGGGGAGGTCGACGAAGTCGAGCACGACCATGCCGCCGGAGAGACCGAGAGCGGTCTCGACCGAGTCGGTCAGCCGGCGCTTGGCGCCGTCCTTCACCGTGAGGCGGTCGATGACCACCTCGATGGTGTGCTTCTCCTGCTTCTTGAGCTTGGGCGGTTCGGTGAGCTGGATGGTCTGCCCGTCGACCCGGGCCCGGCTGTACCCCTTGGTCTGCAGGTCGGCGAAGAGGTCGACGAATTCGCCCTTGCGCTCACGGACGAGCGGTGAGAGGACCTGGAAGCGGCTGCCCTCGGGCAGCTCCAGCACCCGGTCGACGATGGCCTGCGGCGACTGGCGGGAGATGGGCCGGCCGCACTCGGGACAGTGCGGCTTGCCGATGCGGGCGAAGAGCAGCCGGAGGTAGTCGTAGACCTCGGTGATCGTGCCGACCGTCGAGCGCGGATTGCGCGAGGTCGACTTCTGGTCGATGGAGACGGCCGGGGAGAGACCCTCGATGAAGTCGACGTCCGGCTTGTCCATCTGACCGAGGAACTGCCGGGCGTACGAGGACAGCGACTCCACGTACCGGCGCTGCCCCTCGGCGAAGATCGTGTCGAACGCGAGGGAGGACTTGCCCGACCCGGAGAGCCCGGTGAAGACGATGAGCGAGTCACGGGGAAGGTCGAGCGAGACGTTCTTGAGATTGTGCTCGCGCGCGCCACGGACGATGAGACGGTCGGCCACGCCGGTCCGCACCTTTCTGAAGAGAAGACAGGGACAGACCCCCTACCCAGGGTAACGGGGTCCGCCGGAGCGATGGATCGCCAAGCGGTGTCTGCCGAGCGGTGGTTGCCGGGCCTGGGATCGCCGGCCTTCGGGACTGCCTACATGCCAGGATGCCTCCTCCGAGCGTATAGCACGTGCATTCGATTTAAGGCGGCTCGCGGCCCTCTTCACCCGATCGAGTGGCGGGCCTAGGGTGGGCGCCATGATCGACCATGAGCGGGACCTGGCCTCTTTACACGCCGCGGACGAGCGGCTGATCAGTGCGGCCGCCGGACTGGACAACGCGTCCGTCGCCGCGCCGTCACGGCTCCCGGGCTGGAGCCGGGGACATCTGCTGGCCCATGTCGCCCGGAACGCGGACGCACTGGTCAATGTGCTCGAAGGCCGGCCCATGTACGAGACCGCCGCGAGCCGCGACACCGACATCGAACGGGACGCTCCACGTCCCCTGGACGTCCACCTCGCCGACCTCCGTAACGCCGCCGACCGCTTCCGGCATTCCTCGGCCGCCCCAGCCGACTGGACGCGCACCGTCACCTTGCGCAACGGCGTCACGGATGTGGCCGCCCGGGTACCGTTCCGCCGCTGGGTCGAGGTCGAGCTGCACCACGTCGACCTGGGCCTGGACCGCGATCTCGAAGATCTCTCCGAGGAGTTCGTCACCCGCGAGATCGGCTTCCTCGCGGAGCGCTTCTCCGGTCATCCCGGCGTACCGCCGCTGGCGATCGCCACGTCCGACGGACAGACCTGGCGCACCGGCCGGACGGACGACACCTCCCACCCCCTCCCCGTCACCGGCCCGGCGCCGGAGCTGATGGGCTGGCTCGCCGGCCGCCGGGCCGGGACCGCACTGGAGTTCAAGAACGGCCCGCTGCCCGTCCTGCCTCCGCTATAGGCTGAGCCACATGACGTACAGCGGAGCGGTGAAGGTCGGCGGACCGGCGGACGTGCACGAGCTGCCCGCCCTGATGATCTCCAAGGTCGCCGTCGGCGAGATGGACAACAACGCCTATCTGCTGCGCTGCCGGGACACCGGTGAGCAACTGCTGATCGACGCGGCCGCCGATGCCGCGACGCTGCTGACCCTGATCGGTGACGACGGCATCGCGTCCGTCGTCACCACCCACCGCCACGGCGACCACTGGCAGGCACTGGCCGAGGTCGTGGCGGCCACCGGCGCCCGTACCCACGCGGGCCGGTACGACGCCGAGGGCATCCCCGTCCCGACCGACGTCCTCGTCGAGGACGGGGACACGATCCGGGTCGGCCGGGTCGAGCTGACCGCGCTGCGTCTGGTGGGCCACACCCCCGGCTCGATCGCCCTGGTCTACAACGACCCGCACGGTCACGCGCACGTCTTCACCGGCGACTGCCTCTTCCCGGGCGGTCCCGGCCGGACCACGAACCCGGCGGACTTCACGAGCCTGATGGACGGCCTCGAATCCAAGGTCTTCGATCGGCTGGCGGACGAGGCCTGGATCTACCCGGGCCACGGGGACGATTCCACCCTCGGCGACGAGCGTCCGCACCTCGCGGAGTGGCGCGCCCGAGGCTGGTGATCACCAGGAGCCCGGGCAGCCGTCAAATCCTTGGATCGCGGCCGCGCCCTCTCCGTACGATCACCGCATGCCACCCCTCGCGCACCCGCTCTATCCGCCCAAACCCCGTCCGGGCGACCGGATCGCGGTGATCTCGCCGTCCTCGGGCCTGCCGGGACTGCTGCCGCTCCCCTACGAGCTGGGTCTCGGCCGGCTGGAAAAGGACTTCGGGCTGATACCGGTCGAATATCCGACGACCCGGAAAATGGGCTCGACGCCGCGGGAACGGGCCGCCGACATCCATGCCGCCTTCGCGGATCCGGCGGTGAGGGCCGTCATCGCGAGCATCGGCGGGGACGATCAGATCACTGTGCTGCCCCTGCTGGACAGGGAGTTGATCCGGGCCGACCCCAAGCCGTTCTTCGGCTTCAGCGACAACACGAACCTGCTGGCCTATCTGTGGAACACCGGCATCGTCGGCTACCACGGCGCGAGCGTGATGGCCGCGCTGGGCCGCCCGGGTGCGATGGACCCGCTCACCGCCGAGTCGCTGCGGGCCGCGCTGTTCACGTCCGGGCCCTACGAGCTGCGCCCCGCCCGGCGGTTCCGGGACACGGACCGCGACTGGGCGGATTCCGCGACGTTCGCGGCGGAGCCGGAGACCCGGCCGGGCGACGGCTGGACCTGGCACGGACCCGAGCGTGTGGTGGAGGGCCGCAGCTGGGGCGGGAATCTGGAGATCCTGTCCTGGCTGCTGATGGCGGACCGGGAGATCCAGGCCGATCAGCGTGCCTACGACGGCTGTGTGCTGGTGCTGGAGACCTCGGAGGAGCTGCCCGCCGCCGAGGAGGTGTTCCGGATCCTGCGCAACATGGGCGAGCGCGATCTGCTGCGGCGCTTTCCCGCCCTGCTGATGGGGCGTCCCAAGACCTGGTCGTTCGAGAAGCCTCACGACCCGGAGGAAGGAGCCCGGTACGCCCGGGACCAGCGGGAGGCCGTGCTCCGCGCGCTCACCACGTACGCGCCGGAGACCCTGGCCGTCTTCGACGTGGACCTCGGGCACACCGACCCGCAACTGGTCATTCCCTACGGGGGGCTGGTGCGGGTGGACGGGCCCGCGCGGCGGATCACCGTCACCTACTGAGCCACCGCCCGCCGAGCCGCTGCCCGCCGAACTGTCGTGGCACGCACGTCGGCGCGGGACCCCCAGGGGTCCCGCGCCGGTATGCGCAGGTCAGGCTTCGACGCTGTCCTTGCTGTCCTTGCTGTCCGCCTCGGCCTGGGCCGCCGCGTCACGCTCCGTCTGCCTCTTGGAGGAGATCAGGCTGGTGATCGTGGTGACGACCAGGACGCCACCGATGACCCCCAGGGAGACGGGGATGGAGATCTCGGGGACATGCACCCCGGTCTCGTGCAGGGCGTGCAGCACCAGCTTCACGCCGATGAAGCCCAGGATGACCGACAGGCCGTAGCTGAGGTGCACCAGCTTCCTGAGCAGTCCGCCGATGAGGAAGTAGAGCTGCCGCAGGCCCATCAGGGCGAAGGCGTTGGCGGTGAAGACGACGTACGGGTCCTGCGTCAGACCGAAGATCGCGGGGATGGAGTCGAGCGCGAACAGCACGTCGGTGGTGCCGATGGCGAGCATGACCACCATCAGGGGGGTCATGACGCGCTTGCCGTTGTCGCGTATGAAGAGCTTGGTGCCGTGGTACTTGTCCGCGACACCGAAGCGCTGCTCGATGGACTTGAGCAGTCGGTTCTCCTCGAACTCCTCTTCCTCGTCGTCGGAGCGCGCCTCCTGGATGAGCTTCCAGGCGGTGTAGAGCAGGAAAGCTCCGAAGATGAAGAAGACCCAGACGAAGTTGGCGATGATCGCGGCGCCTGCGGCGATGAAGACCGTGCGCAGGACCAGGGCGATCAGCACGCCGATGAGCAGCACCCGCTGCTGCAGCTTCGAGGGCACGGAGAACTTCGCCATGATGAGGACGAAGACGAAGAGATTGTCGACGCTGAGCGACTTCTCCGTGATGAAGCCCGCGAAGAACTCGCCCGACGCCTGGCTGGTGCCGAACAGCATCAGGCCGAGGCCGAAGAGCGCGGCCAGAGCGATCCAGACGACCGTCCAGATCCCGGCTTCCTTGATCGACACGTCATGGGGCTTGCGCCCGATGAAGAAGTCGACCGCGATAAGGGCGGACAGACCAAGAATGGTCAGCACCCACAGGGTCCATGAAACGTCCACTACTGCGCCTCCGGCGTCGTACGGCTACTGATCAGCGTCGTCGCTGCCGGAGGTCTCTTCCACCCGGGCGGCACAGCCGCTCTCCGGGCCGACGCCCCGGGACCGATGGCGGTCCGTATTGACGGGTACGTCGCGGTGTGGGAGTACTCCCCTCCGATACAAGGAAGAGTACAGGAAAAGCCAAGAAAAGGTAAAGAGATTGGTAAAGGACTGTCAACTCGCAGGTCGGCACGGGGTTGTGGGGCGTGGGACCGGGTCGTGAGGCCGTACATCTCTGGGTCAGTGCCGACGAGCGGCCGCCACCTGCTCCAGCACCCGGAGCAGCACCTGACTGCCCGGCGGGATGGTGGGCGGCTCGTACGTCCAGGCATGTCCGACCCAGGGGTCGGCCAGATGGTCGTCCGGAAGCGGAGTGATCCGCAGCAGGGAGCGCCAGAGCGGATCGAGCACCGGTCCGTACGCGCTCGCGTCCGCGCGGTCCGCGATCATCAGCAGATGGACCCCGACAGCCGGGCCCTCGTCGGCGAGGTAGCGCAGCTGCGTGACCGCGCGGTCGTCGAAGCCGTGCGGGAAGTCATTGACGATCAGCAGTTGCTCGGCGGTGTCCAGATCGGGCGGCAGCGACTCGGTGGCGCCGCCGCGCACCGCCATCTGCACCAGATCCACCCGCCGGGTGAGCCGCGCGAGGACGGCCGCCACTCCCCCGGCGCCGGCCGCCGGGGCCTCGGCGAGAACGCCGGACACGGTCAGCGGCGCCAGTGCGACGGCCGCGGAGCCGGCAGGGTCGATCACCTGGACCGTGAACGCGCCCGCGGGGTGGACGGCGAGAAGTCGCGCGGCGAGGGCGACCGCCGTGTCCACGGCCAGGCGGCGCAGCTCGGCCTCCTCGGCCAGCAGGGCACTTTCCGAGCCCGACCGGCCGCTGTCGATCCACAGCCCGCGCTCCAGCGGCAGCCGTACCAGCATCGGGATCCGCAGGTCGGGGCGCTCGGGAAGGTGGACGTCGCCGAGGCGCAGCGCCATCGGGGGCTGCGTCGGGACGCGGTAGGCGTGCCAGACGGGGTTGTCCCAGCGGGCGTACGCGGCGGGAAAGGCGGGCTCGACCACCTCGGACTCGGCGACGAGCTGAGCGAGATCGCGTTCCAGGACCGCGCGGGCCCGGTCGGCGAGCTGGTCGTGCTTGGCGCGGGCCGCCTCCCGGGCCGCCTCGCCCGCCCCGCCGACGCGGTTGCGGGGATCGGAGAGGACCTGGTCCAGCTCCTGGTCGAGCCGGGACGTGGCGAAGTCCGTCGCGCTTCGGTAGGCCGCGACGGTGCGGGCCAGGTCCTCGAACATGCCCCAGGCCTGGTTGTAGAGGCGCTCCTCCATCGACCAGCCCGTGGCGTCACCCGCGACCGGCTGGGCCGGCTGTCCCGGTCCGGCGGGTGGCGCGGCCGGCGGCGGCGTCGGTGGCGTGGACGTCCGGCGGCCCGGATGTGTGTAGCTGATCGCACCGCCCGCACCGCCCGCACCGCCCGCACCGCCCGCACCGCCCGCACCGCCCGCACCGCCCGCACCGCCCGCACCGCCCGCACCGCCCGCACCGGCCTGGGCGATACCGGCCGCGTGCGGTGCGGACCCGGCCGCCGCCCCCGGGTCAGGGGTCAGGGGGTACGGCCCGGGGCCGGTCCCGGGTGCGGAAGGCGACGGGACCGTTCCCGCCCTGATCCGGCCCACCGCCTCCTGGATCCCGGCGGCGACGGCGGCCGCCTCCGAGAGGCCCTGGTCACGGAGGAGCTCGGCGAGTCCGCCCACGTACCCCTGGCCGACGGCCCTGACCTTCCAGGCGCCCTGCCGGCGGTACAGCTCCAGTGCGACGACGGCGGATTCGGTGTCCAGGCCGGTGAGGGTGAAACGGGCGACCTCGGTGCCGTCGGTGGAGGTGACAGCGGCGGAGGGTGGCGCGATGGACCCGAAGCGCTCGGGAACGCCGGCCCCCTCGGGGAGGGCGAGCAGGAGGCGTATCAGCCCCACCTGCTCGGGCACGGCTTCCAGATCGACCTGGAAGCGCAGGCCGGGTGCGGCCTGCCGGGGCACCTCGACGCCGGGGAGGGTGGGCGAGCCGGGGTGGGCCACCCACTCCGTGCCGCGCACGGTGTTCCGCTCGTCACCGAGGGTGGCGCAGGGCAGCAGCGGTACGCCGGCCGTCACCCGGATCTCCAGGCGGGTGTGGGGCAAGGGGTGATTCTGCCCCCGGACCAGCTCGGCCGTCATCGCCTCTGTCCTCTTGTCGGGTGGTCGGTTTGCCGGGTGGTCGGTCTCGCGTGGGTCTTCAGATGTGGGTGACGCGGGCGATGCGGGTGTCGGCAGTTGTGCGGCTCCCGGCGGAACCGCCTCCGGGAGCCGCGCGCGTGCCGGGGAAACGCCCCGTCTACAGATGCGGCAGGATCGACGGCATCAGGTCCTGGAACGTGCGGCCGTTGGCCGGGTTGCCGAGGGCCGTCATGTGCCAGCCGCTGCCCGCGCGGTGCACCTTCGCCATGATCTGCGCGGTGTACTGGCCGCCACCGTCGAGCGTGTAGCGCGCGAGCTCTTGGCCGTTGGTCTCGTCGACGATGCGGCAGAAGGCGTTCTGTACCTCCTGGAACGTCTGGCCGGTGAACGAGTTCACCGTGAAGACGATCTGGTCGATATGGACCGGGACCCGCTCCAGGTCGACGAGGACCGCCTCGTCGTCGCCGCCCTGGCCCGCGCCGCCGACCAGGTTGTCACCGGTGTGCCGCACGGAACCGTCGTCGCTGACGAGGTGACGGAAGAACACCACGTCGACCGGCTGCTTGTCGGCGAAAAGTACCGCCGAGGCGTCCAGGTCGATCTCGCGGGTCCGGGAGCCGAACAGCCCCCTGCGCGGTGCGGCCTGCCAGCCGAGTCCCATACGCACGGCGGTCAGGGTGCCGCCGCCCTTCTTCTCCAGGCTGATGGCCTGTCCCTTGGTCAGGTTGACCCCGGGACCGCCGGGCGCACCGCCCTTGGATACGTCCGCCACGCGCTGTCCCCTCTCGAATGGTTCCCCCGCAACCGTCCGATGCGGTTGCGGGAAACCCTACGCAGTCACGCGGAGGACACAGGAGGCTTGGACCGTTTTCGTGTCGTTCTTGCAACACAGCGGCCCACGGCCCGTCAGGCGAGTCCCGCCTCCCTCATCTGCCGCAACTCCTTCTTCAGCTCGCCCACTTCGTCACGCAGCCGAGCCGCCACCTCGAACTGCAACTCGGCCGCCGCGGCCCGCATCCGGTCCGTCATCTCCTCGATGATCCCGGCCAGTTCGGCGGCGGGCCGGTCCGTGACCACGGCGCCGGCCTTGCCGCCCTTGGCCCCCTTGACACCCTTGGCCCCCAGCGCCGTCCTGCCGCCCAGCGAGGGGACGGGGGTCTTGGCCGGTTTGCCGTCCTTCGCCTGGCGATAGCCCGTGCCGAGCAGTGCTTCGGTGTCGATCTCTTCGCGCGCGATGGTGGCGACGATGTCGTTGATCTTCTTGCGGAGCGGCTGCGGATCGATCCCGCGCTCCGTGTTGTACGCGACCTGCTTCTCACGGCGGCGGTTCGTCTCGTCGATGGCCTTCTCCATCGCCGGGGTGATCCTGTCCGCGTACATGTGGACCTGGCCCGACACGTTGCGCGCGGCCCGGCCGATCGTCTGGATCAACGAGGTGCCGGAGCGCAGGAAGCCCTC
The DNA here is from genome assembly GCF_044454085.1 of Streptomyces sp. NPDC051569. Lineage (NCBI taxonomy): Bacteria > Bacillati > Actinomycetota > Actinomycetes > Kitasatosporales > Streptomycetaceae > Streptomyces > Streptomyces sp. NPDC051569. The sequence goes on along the minus strand of NZ_JBITDJ010000025.1, from coordinate 9,131 downwards.
CTTGTCGGCGTCGAGGATCGCGACGAGCGAGACTTCCGGCAGGTCGAGGCCCTCACGCAGCAGGTTGATGCCGACGAGGACGTCGTACTCACCGGCGCGCAGCTCGCGCAGGAGTTCCACGCGACGCAGGGTGTCGACGTCGCTGTGCAGATAGCGCACCTGGATCCCCAGCTCAAGGAAGTAGTCGGTGAGGTCCTCGGCCATCTTCTTGGTGAGTGTGGTCACCAGGACGCGCTCGTCCTTCGCGGTGCGCTCGCGGATCTCGTGCACGAGGTCGTCGATCTGTCCCTCGGTGGGCTTGACGACGATCTCCGGGTCGATGAGCCCGGTGGGGCGGATGATCTGCTCCACGAAGCCGTCGGAGCGGGAGAGTTCGTAGGTGCCCGGGGTGGCGGAGAGGTAGACGGTCTGTCCGATCCGCTGCTGGAACTCCTCCCACTTCAGCGGGCGGTTGTCGAGCGCGGAGGGCAGCCGGAAGCCATGGTCGACCAGGGTCCGCTTGCGGGAGGCGTCGCCCTCGTACATGGCGCCGATCTGCGGCACGGTGACGTGGGACTCGTCGATGACCAGCAGGAAGTCCTCGGGGAAGTAGTCGAGGAGGGTGTTGGGGGCGGTGCCGGGAGAACGGTCGTCGAAGTGCATCGAGTAGTTCTCGATACCGGAGCACGAGCCGATCTGGCGCATCATCTCGATGTCGTACGTCGTACGCATCCGCAGCCGCTGGGACTCCAGCAGCTTGCCCTGCTTGTCGAGCTCGGCAAGCCGGGATTCCAGCTCCAGCTCGATCCCGTTGACCGCCTTCTCCATCCGCTCGGGTCCTGCCACGTAGTGGCTGGCCGGGAAGATGTACAGCTCCTCGTCGTCGCTGATGACCTCGCCGGTGAGCGGGTGCAGCGTGGTGAGCGCCTCGATCTCGTCACCGAACATCTCGATGCGGACGGCCAGCTCCTCGTAGACCGGGAAGATCTCGATGGTGTCGCCGCGGACCCGGAAGGTACCGCGCGTGAACGCCACGTCGTTGCGCGTGTACTGGATGTCGACGAAACGCCGCAGCAGCTCGTCCCGGTCCATCTCCGCGCCGACCTTCAGCGGCACCATCCGGTCCACGTACTCCTGCGGCGTACCGAGACCGTAGATGCAGGACACGGAGGCCACGACGATCACGTCACGACGGGTGAGCAGGGAGTTCGTCGCCGAGTGGCGCAGCCGCTCGACCTCCTCGTTGATCGAGGAGTCCTTTTCGATGTAGGTGTCCGACTGCGGGACGTACGCCTCGGGCTGGTAGTAGTCGTAGTACGACACGAAGTACTCGACGGCGTTGTTGGGCAGCAGCTCGCGGAATTCGTTCGCGAGCTGGGCGGCGAGCGTCTTGTTCGGCGCCATCACGAGGGTGGGGCGCTGGAGCTTCTCGATCATCCAGGCGGTGGTCGCGGACTTGCCCGTGCCGGTCGCGCCGAGCAGGACGACGTCCTTCTCACCCGCGCGGACACGCCGCTCCAGGTCGGCGATGGCCGTCGGCTGGTCGCCGCTGGGCTGGTAGGAACTGACGACCTCGAAGGGCGCCACCGTACGTTCGATGTGGGAAACGGGCCGCATGGATCCACCGTACGACCCCGGACTGACAGCCGTGCGCCGAGCGGCTGCGGATCACCGATCGAGGGTGTCCTGGGTGCCGTGCCGCGGCGCCGGGACGTTTCCCCATGCCCCGGCGGTCCGGGGCTGGGTCGCGGGTCGCCCCTGAGGCCGGTCCCACTCGCCCTCGCCCAGGACCAGCAGCGGATCGAACATCACGACCACGCCCGCCAGGACCAGGAAGACCACGGGCCCGAGAAGCATGGGGAAGAGCAGCGAAGTGGGCGAGGAGCCGCCGGCGGAGACGCCGGAGGCGTCCAGCAGGTGCACACTGATCGCGGACATGCCCGTGTAGTGCATTCCGGTCACCGCGACGCCCATCACCAGGCTGGCCCCCAGGCTCGCCAGGAAGCCGTGGACCGATACGGCCGCCCAGAGCGCGGCGGTCGCGGCGACGACGGCGATCACGATGGACAGGGTGACGGCCACGGTGTCGTATTCCAGATGCCCTCGCACCCTCATTCCGGCCATACCGAGGTAGTGCATGGCGGCGACGCCGAGGCCGGTGAGGCAGCCTGCGGACAGGAGCGCCGTCCGGGTCGCGCCCCGGTAGCCGACGGTGAAGACTCCGACGCCGACCATCACGATCGCCACGGCGAGACTGGCGACGGTGGGGGCCAGGTCATAACTGACGGGCGCCTCTTCGACATCGAACCCGATCATGGCGATGAAGTGCATCGTCCAGATGCCGGAGCCGATGGAGGTCGCGCCGAGCGCCAGCCAGCCGGGCTTCCAGGAGCCGCCGGTGCGCAGAGACCTGGTGGTGCAGCGCAGACCAAGCGCGGCGCCCAGGCATGCCATGACATAGGCCGCCAGGGGGGTGACCGATCCGTAGTGGAATCCGTCGATCGTGCCCTGCATCGTGGCGAGCCTCTCAACCAGTGCGCGGTGTGGGGCACTTTGCACAGAAACGTTTCTTCGCACTGAGGCTATGGGCTGCGCCCTCCGACCGAAACGTCCATCAGGTCACTTCTTGATAACAGGCTTCCAGCGGTGCGTTCCGGCGGCACTTGTTCATCTGATGAACCGATTCCGCCCGTGTCCCGTTCGCCGGGACGCGAGGAACCACGCGAACGCGCACACCTCAGCGACAACAGCCGCCGCGCCGCCAGGAGTCACGGCGCCTGCTCAGGAGGGCACGCTCCCGGAACCGCTGTTCCCAGGCCGGACCCCGCCACCGGACTCGGCACCCGCTTTGTCCGCATTCCTTGGCGGGCTTAGGCTGGAATACGGAGCGGCACCGCGCGTACACCCCGGCGACAGAGTGCGCGGTGACAGAGTGCGCGGGTTCGCGTGGCCCCGTTCGGTCCCCCGCCGGACCGCACGAGCGGCAGCGGACCGCGTCGCGCGCGGAGAGACCGGGGCATCCGCTGGACGAGCAGAGCCGAAGGGACGGCGAGTCAGCATGAGCGGAGGAAACAAGGCGGTCGCTTACATCAAGCCGGGTGAGGTGAACGTCTACAACATCGATTACCCCACGCTTGAGCTCCAGGACGGGCCGGGCGTGGCTCGCGCGAACATCGGCCGCAAGTGCCGGCACGGAGTCATTCTCAAGGTACTCGCGACCAACATCTGCGGTAGCGACCAGCACATGGTCCGCGGCCGCACCACGGCCCCCGAGGGCCTGGTCCTCGGCCACGAGATCACCGGCGAGGTCGTCGAGCGGGGCCCTGACGTCGAGTTCATCGAGGAAGGGGACATCGTATCCGTACCCTTCAACATCGCCTGCGGCCGCTGCCGCAACTGCAAGGAGCGGCAGACGGGCATCTGTCTGAACGTCAACCCGGCACGTCCCGGCGCGGCTTACGGCTACGTGGACATGGGCGGTTGGGTCGGCGGCCAGGCGGAGTACGTCATGGTGCCGTACGCGGACTTCAACCTGCTCCGCTTCCCCGACCGGGACGCGGCCCGGGAGAAGCTGCTCGACCTGACCATGCTCTCGGACATCTTCCCGACCGGCTTCCACGGCGCGGTGACCGCGGGCGCGGGCGTCGGCTCGACCGTGTACATCGCGGGAGCGGGACCTGTCGGTCTGGCGGCCGCGGCCTCGGCCCAGCTGCTCGGAGCGGCGGTCGTGATCGTCGGCGACCTCAACGCCGAGCGGCTCGCACAGGCGCGCAGCTTCGGCTGCGAGACGGTCGACCTGACGCAGGGGAAGGTGGAGGATCAGGTCGCTCAGATCCTGGGCGAACCGGAGGTGGACGCGGCGGTCGACGCGGTCGGCTTCGAAGCGCGCGCCCATGGCCGCGACACCGACGAGGCTCCCGCGACCGTCCTCAACTCGCTGATGGGCGTGGTGAGGGCCGGTGGCGCGCTCGGCATTCCAGGGCTGTACGTCACGGACGACCCGGGCGGCATCGACGACGACGCCAAGAGCGGCACGCTGAAGGTGCGGCTGGGACTGGGCTGGGCGAAGAGCCATCAGTTCAGCACAGGTCAGTGCCCGGTGATGAAGTACCACCGGGGCCTGGCGATGGCGATCCTGCACGACCGGGTCCACATCGCCAAGGCGGTCAACGCCACGGTGATCTCGCTGGACGACGCACCGCACGGCTACATGGAATTCGATCAGGGAGCGAGCCGCAAGTACGTGCTCAACCCGCATGGCGCGCTGGACGGCGTGAGGGCGGCCTGACGCGACGGAGGCGAGCTGAACCGAAGCGGAAACGCTGAGCGGGAAGGGCTGGGCGGGCCGGTCAGGGAGCCGATCCGCACGGCACCGCCGCGGCCGGCACCAGGGAGATACGGATCCCGGTGCCGGCCGCGTTCGCGAGCGGGCCTGCGGCGGGGCGGGCCTCAGGCGGGGCGGTCTCAGGCGGGGCGGTCTCAGGCCGGGCGGTCTCAGGCCGGGCCCGTAGCGATGCCGGCCGTCAGCGCAGGCCACCCCACGCGGGATGGCGCGGGTCGTCGGCCCGTACGAGCACATCGGCGGCCTCGGCGGGGTCCACCTCCTCCTCGTAGCGCTCGAAGGCGGGCAGCGTCCAGTGCTCGCTCTCGTCGGTACGGCGCCGGAGCGCGCCGGGCGACAGCCGTAGATGCACCGTGAGGTCGAACGGGAACCAGTGCCCCAGGAGCAGCGGCCCGTGCAGCACCAGCACACCGCCGGGCGGGAGTTCGCCGGGCCGGCTGCGCGTCGCCCTGTCCGTGGCAGGATCCCAGAGGTCGGGCAGAACTCGCCCGGAGCCCCCCGGGTCCAGTGGTCCGAACACCTCCCGCCACAGCGCCCCCGTGTCGAACCAGCCGCTGTAGTACGTGTCGGGGTCCTCGCGCCCGTATTCGTACCGGAGCGAGGCGGGTCTCAGAAAACCCTCGGTGCCGACGACGGCGACCGACCGGCCGCGTACCCGAAGCGCCTCGGCGAGCGATTCGGCCGGCTCCCCGGGCCGGGCGGCCGGCGCCCCGTCGAAGCCGACGCGCAGCCAGGGCCCGCCGTCCGCCGGCCGGCGCTCCAGAACCCGTTCGGCCAGAGCCTCGGTCAGCCGCTCCCAGGTGATCGCTTCGAGTCGCACCCGTCCATCATCGTTCAGCGCCGGGCCGCCGTGGCGGCGCGGCGGCCGGTTCCGTTCACTCCCCGCGCAGCACCGTGGCCAGCGTGCCGTCCCCCGACACCTCGATACGCCCGTCCCGCACACCGTCGCCGATCGTCAGCGCACCGCCGCTCAGCTCGCGGCAGGTGTCGGCGTCGAGGACGAGGCGGGCGTCGGGGTTTTCGGCCGGCCCGTCGCCGTACTCCGGTTCGCCGTCCCCGAGCCGTACGTGGAACGCGCCTTCGTCGAGTCGGACTTCCAGCAACCCCGCGGCCACGCTCTCGGGCCCGGACAGCACCGGGAGCAGCGGGATGGCGAACCAGTGCGCCCGTACCGCGTCGGTGGGCCGGCGCTCGCCCAGCGCGGGGGCGCCCCACTCCGCGAGCGCCGTGAGGACCGGCAGCAATCCCCTTCCCCGCTCGGTGAGTTCGTACACGTACGCGGCGGCCGGCGGGGGCAGCCTGCGGCGTGTCGCCAGTGCGTCGCGCTCCATGTCCTTGAGCCGGGAGGCCAGCACATCCGTGCTGACCCCGGGCAGATCGGCGTGCAGGTCCGTGTAGCGACGCGGTCCCGCCAGCAGCTCCCGGACGATCAGCAGGGTCCAGCGGTCACCCACGGCGTCCAGGGCACGGGCGGCTGCGCAGTACTGGTCGTAGCTTCGACGGCGTGGCATGTGACGCATCCTAGACAGTTGTTGGACTTTCCAAGCTCGAACTTGGTAAAACAAAGTATCGCGCCAAGGTCTGGGAGGCCACCGCATGGAATTCCGGCAGTCGAGCAAGCTCAGCGAGGTCTGCTACGAGATCCGCGGCCCGGTGATCGAGCAGGCCGACGCCCTGGAGGAGGCGGGCCACAGCGTCCTGCGCCTCAACACGGGCAACCCCGCCCTCTTCGGGTTCGAGGCACCGGAGGAGATCCTCCAGGACATGATCCGGATGCTGCCGCGGGCGCACGGCTACACGGACTCGCGCGGCATACTCTCCGCCCGCCGCGCCGTCGCCCAGCGGTACCAGACCCTGGGTCTGACCGATGTCACGGTCGACGACATCTTCCTCGGGAACGGCGTCTCCGAGCTGGTGTCGATGGCCGTCCAGGCACTGTTGGAGGACGGCGACGAGGTCCTCATCCCGGCCCCCGACTTCCCGCTCTGGACCGCCGTCACCACCCTGGCGGGAGGCCGGCCCGTGCACTATCTCTGCGACGAGTCCGCCGACTGGTACCCGGACCTCGACGACCTGGCATCGAAGATCACCGATCGGACGAAGGCCGTTGTGATCATCAACCCCAACAACCCGACCGGTGCGGTCTATCCGCGCGAGATCATCGAAGGCATCCTCGATCTCGCCCGCCGCCATCAGCTGATGGTGTTCGCCGATGAGATCTACGACCAGATCGTCTATGACGACGCGGTCCACCACACCGCGGCGGCCCTCGCACCCGACCTCGTCGTCCTCACCTTCAGCGGACTGTCGAAGACCTACCGCGTGGCGGGTTTCCGCTCCGGCTGGCTCGTCGTCACCGGCCCCAAGCAGCATGCGCACGGCTATCTCGAGGGCCTGACCATGCTTGCCTCGATGAGGCTGTGCCCCAACGCACCCGCCCAGTACGCCATCCAGGCGGCACTGGGCGGCCGTCAGTCCATCAAGGAACTCACCGCGCCGGGAGGCAGACTGCACGAGCAGCGCGACCGTGCGTGGGAGAAGCTCAACGAGATCCCCGGCGTCTCGTGTGTGAAACCGAAGGGCGCGCTGTACGCCTTCCCCCGGCTCGACCCCAAGGTGCACAGGATCCATGACGACGAGCGGTTCGTCCTCGATCTGCTGCTGCGCGAGAAGATCCAGGTGGTACAGGGCACCGGCTTCAACTGGCCACGCCCCGATCACTTCCGCATTCTGACCCTTCCGTACGCGGACGATCTCGACGCGGCCATCAGCCGCATCGGCCGCTTTCTGAGCGGCTACCGCCAGTGACCCGGAAGCGATGGGCGCGGCCGCCGGCGCGGAACGCGGCACGGCGCACATCGGGACGGTCCTCTCCTCCGGCACGGAGTGGCCGGATCGCGGGGCCGCCATGAGTCGCCGCCGACCCTTCGCGGTCATCGGACACGGCCTCACACCGGCCACGCTCGCGGCCTTCTGACCACGCGTCATCCGTGGCAGTCGGCAGCGGCCGACCGCTGCCGCGAGCCCGGACAGGAGGCGGGCGCCACTCCGGGCCCGGCCGGTCGTATTCCGCCTCCGCGACGGGCAGCCTTCCGGCATGACGGATCGCCCGCTGCTACTGGCGGTGGGCAGTATTGATTCTTGCCCAGTGCGCCAAGGGAGTAGTCACGTTGGGTGACTGAGTCCAGGCCGGCATCTACGGCTCAGCTGTGCTGATGATGAAGATCTGTGGAATGGCTCTGCCCGCGATCGCGTGATGGCCGAAGCTGCGGGCCAAAGAGGGTATGCCAGAGTGAACCGTTCCGGATTCGGTAGAGACTCGATTTCATGAAAGGATCGAGTCATGGCACGACCTTCCCGTTACCCGCTTGAGCTCCGCCGTCGTGCGGTGCGCATGGTCGCCGAGGTGCGCGACGACTACCCGAACGAGACGGCCGCCCTGCAGGCGGTCACCGACAAGCTCGGCATCGGCTCCCGCGAGACGCTGCGCAACTGGCTGAAGCAGCACGAGATCGATGCGGGGACACGTCCGGGCGCAACGACGGAGGAATCGGCCCAGCTCAAGGCGATGAAGAAGGAGATCGCCGAGCTGAAGCGGGCGAACGAGATCCTGAAGGCGGCGGCGAGTTTCTTCGCGGCCGAGCTCGACCGGCCACACACACGCTCGTAGCGTTCATCGACGAGCACCGGGACCGCTTCGGCGGCGTCGAGCCGATCTGCGGGACGCTCACCGAGCACGACTGCAAGATCGCCCCTTCCACCTACTACGCCTGCAAGAAACGACTGGCCTCCCCGTCCGCCCGTACCGTGCGGGACACGGAACTCCAGGAGCTGATCCGCCAGGTCTACACCGACAACTACCGTGTCCACGGGGCCCGGAAGATCTGGCGGGAGCTGAACCGGCAGGGTCACGAGGTGGCCCGCTGCACCGTGGAGCGGCTGATGCGCGAGCTGGGCATCGCCGGCGCCGCCCGCGGCAAGAAGATCATCACCACGGTCCCGGACCAGTAGGCCGAGCGGGCACCGGACCGGGTGGACCGCGATTTCGTCGCCACGGCACCGAACCGCTGCTGGGTCGCGGATTTCACACACGTGGCGACCTGGGCCGGCGTCGTCTACGTCGCCTTCGTCGTGGACACCTTCTCCCGCCGCATCGTCGGCTGGTCCGCCGCGACGTCGAAGGAGACCCAGCTCGTCCTGGACGCTCTGGAGATGGCGCTGTGGCAGCGCGACCGCGATGAACGCCCCCACGTTCGGGGCGAGTTGATACACCACAGCGATGCGGGCAGCCAATACACCAGCTTCAAGCTGGCTGAACACCTGGACGCGGCCGGTATCGCGGCCTCGATCGGCTCCGTCGGCGACGCCTACGACAACGCCCTGATGGAGAGCACGATCGGCCTGTTCAAGACCGAGTTGATCAAGCAGCAACGGCCCTGGAAGACCCTTTCCCAGGTCGAGCTGGCCACCGCCGAGTGGATCGACTGGTACTGCCACCGACGCCTTCACGGTGAGATAGGCCACGTCCCACCCGTCGAGTATGAGACGAACTACTACACGGAACTCACAGACCCCCAGGTCACAACCACAATCTGAGATCTCTACCGAACCCGGGGCGGTTCACTCCTTGCATCCATGAACATGCCTGCATCAGATGCTCAACGCTCCGCCCCGACCCGGACCAGCGTCAGAGGCTTCTAGAGATCCGCGACAACCTAGTGTCCTGAGTCGTTAATTCGTGTGCAGTATGCGGCGAGGGTGTCGAGGATGTCGTCGGCAGTCTTCGTCCAGACGAACGGCTTGGGGTTCT
>NZ_JBITDJ010000024.1:0-100535 GCF_044454085.1 Streptomyces sp. NPDC051569 | reverse complement strand
TGGGCTTGTTTTTTGTGTGGGGTTGGTTACGCGGGTCTATGGTGGGGGGGGGGGGGGGTGGGTTGTGGGGGGGGGGGGGGGGGGGTGGGGGGGGGTGTGGGGGGGGGGGGGGGGGGGGGGGGGGGGGGGGGGGGGGGGGGCCCGGGCCCCGGCCCCCCCCCCACCACCGTCGTGTCTCAGCCGTCCAGCCGCGCCCGCCGGAACGCCGTGAACTGCTCCGCCGGATCGCCCGTGTACGACCACGGCACCCGCGCCGCCCGCCACCCCAGCAGTCCGAACAGCCGCGCGGCGAGATCGTTCAGGCCCGCGTAACACGCCGCGTGCGTCAGGTAGTTCAGCTCGCCGATCTCCTCGGGGACGGCCGGGCCGTACGATCTGCCGCCGATCCACCGGTCGAAGGTGCGGACCACCTCCGTCACCGCCAGCTCGTGGTGCCAGTGCTGCCCGAAGTCCCTGACGGCCCGCCGCCCCTTCGCCGCCTCCGCGACATAGCGGAACTCCTCCACGCGGGCGATCTGCACGAGCACCGGCAGCGGGGATCCCGGCGGGGCGGCGCCCGCCGCGTCGCGCGCGAAGTCGTACATCCGGCCGTGCGTGCCGTGCCACCGCGCCGAGAAGTAGCGCAGCAGCTGGACGTGGCCCTCCATGTTGTACGGGTCGCGCCGGCGCAACTCGTCCCACCAGCGCCTTATCTCGCCCCGGCTCACCCCGTCCTCGTACAGCCGGGCGACCGTGAGCAGCGAGACCCAGGGCATCGGGTCGGCGGGCCGGGCGTCGGCCGCCGTCAGGCACGCCAGGACCGCCGCGTCGAGCCGGGCCCGCTCCAGGCCGACCCCGCGCCCGGCCGCTATGGCCCGGCTGAAGACCCGTACGACCTCCGTCGCCGCGCGCAGGACCGCCGCGTCGGGATTCTCCGGCTCCGCCGCCCGCCAGTTCTCCACGGCCGAGCTGTTGGCCGCCGCGTGCGAGAGGATCCGCACCCGGTGGGCGCGGCGCGGCCAGTCGTCGCCGGTGACGTGCAGCAGATCGCGGACGCCCTGCCAGCGCCCTATGACGATGTCGTGCCGTGCCTCGGTGAGCGGCCGGTCGCCGAAGTCCGGGTCGAAGTCGGGCGCACCGTTCCTGCCCGGGGGGCGGCCCCCGGGCGCCCGGTGACGGCGTTCCGCCATGGAGCTCCCCTCAGGTCTGCGTCAGAAGTCGGTTGCCAGTGACTCGTCGGTGTGGGTGGTACGGGCCGCTGCCGCCGAGTCGCTGTAGGACGTGTCGTCGGCCACGGCCCGGGTGGCGTCGAGCTTCGCGGGGCGGTAGTACGAACTGCCTTTGCGCCAGTACCAGCACATCGGCACCAGGCCGATGGCCAGGCCGCCGACGCCGATCGTGATCGCCGCCGTGCTCAGTTCGCTCAGCGACTCGTAGAACATCCAGAACATGAACAGCGCGCCGAGCAGCGGCCAGACCCCGCCGAGGAAGAATTCCGCTAGCGAGCGGAACAGCACCTTGCGGTACGCGACGACGGCCGCGATGCCCGCCAGTCCGTAGTAGACGCAGATCTGGAGCGAGATGGCGTTGACGGCGTCGGAGATGATCTCGGTGACCGAGCCCAGGGCGGAGGCCGCCGCGAGCAGGCCGAGCGCGACGACGCCGACCACGCCGATCGCCACCCAGGGGGTGTTCCAGGTGCGGTGGACCTTGCCGAGTGCGGCGGGCATCGTACGGTCGCGGCCCATCGCGAACAGCGAACGCGTCACCTGGATGAGCGTCGTCTCCAGCGTCGCGACGGTGGACAGCATCACCGCCACGATCAGCAGTTTGCCGCCGATGCCGGGCCAGATCACGTCGCCCAGCACGCCGAGCACGTTGGCGCTGCCCGCCTTGATCTGCTCATCGGTCAGGATGATGTTCACAGCGATCGTGTACGTCTCGAAGAGCAGGAAGACGATGCCCATGCCGATGAGGGCCGCGAGTCCGGCGGTCCTGCGGCTGTTGCGGGTCTCCTCGCTGAGGTTGCTGGTCACGTCCCATCCCCAGTAGTAGAAGGCGGCGACGAGCGCGCCTGCGGCGAAGCCCGACCGGCCCTCGAAGTGGTGGAAGCCGAGCCAGGACCAGTCGAAGATCTGGGCGGCGCCGTTGTGGGCGAAGGCCGCGACGACGAAGAGCAGGAGGAGGACCAGCTCCACGCCGGAGAGCAGGAACTGCGCCCGGACCGTCAGCCGGGCGCCGCCCAGCACCACCAGCAGCATGATCAGGAACCAGCCGGATCCGACGAGCAGCGCCGCCGCGGTGTTGTCGGCGAGTCCGCTGTCGAAGACCGCGAGCGTCATGGCACCGGCGGGCAGCGAACCGGCCACCATGAAGATCGTCGTGGAGACGACCAGCGCCCAGCCGGAGATGAAGCCGAGTGCGGGGTGCAGCGTACGGCCGACCCAGGAGTAGGCGGCTCCCGCGTTGGCGTCGAGGCGGCCCAGCCGGCTGTAGGCGAGCACGATGCCCAGCATGGGTATCGCGCAGTAGAGCAGCGCGGCGGGGCTGGCCAGCCCGACGGCCCCGACGAGGACAGCGGTGGTGGCGGCGAGCGAATAGGCCGGCGCGCTGCCCGCGACGGCCATCACGACGGTGTCGAACGTACCGAGGACATTGGGCTGGAGCCCTCTGCCGGAATTGCTGCGCATGGCTTCACTGCTTCCGGAAGTGCGTCGTGCCGCCGGTGGGAGCCCTCCGATGTCCTTCTTTGATGCCCTTTGGTGGCACGACATCTGTCGACATGTCAGAAACGATTCCCCGTGCGGAGGCATGTCTCCGTAAAGGAAGATCGAGCGCATCGTAGTCGTGAGTGTGCGGTGCGGCACCACGGATACGTTGCCGAGTTGTTTCGTCTGGGTACGGCGCGCGACGCGGTGCCGTGAGGTGCCGTACGGCCCGGCCGGGCCCGTGCCGCGTCTACTCTCGGTGTATGGCTTCTGAGGCTGAGGTTTCCGGCGGTGGGACGGCGCGGGTCGACACCTGGATCTGGTCCGTACGGCTCACCAAGACGCGCTCCCAGGCGGCCGCCGCCGCCCGCGCGGGTCACGTCCGCGTCAACGGCGACCGGGTGAAGCCCGCGCAGGCGATCAAGCAGGGCGACGAGGTCCGGCTGCGCCACGCGGGCCGGGACAGGATCGTGGTGGTCTCGCGGATCGTACGCAAACGGGTGGGCGCCCCGGTGGCGGTGGAGTGCTACGTCGACAACAGCCCGCCGCCCCCGCCGCGCGAATTCGCGGCCCCGCTCGCCCTGCGCGACCGGGGGGCCGGCCGTCCGACGAAGCGCGACCGCCGGGAGCTGGAACGTCTGCAGGACAGGCGGCAGGGCGAGTGAGGCCGGCCCGGTCCCGCCGGTCGCCGGGCCCGGGTTGTCGGGTCCGGCCAACTGTCGAGCCTAGCTTCATACCGTCACTCTTGGCGTACGGAAAGTAAAACCCGCGCCAATGGGAAGAGCACTCCCATGAACCATGACGGTGAACGGTCCGACCGGTCCGATCAGTACGACCGGCCCGACCAGCAAGGTCACGACAGCCGGCGGGTGACGCTCCGGCTGCCGAGCAATCCGCGCAGTGTGGGGCGGGCGCGGGCGGCGTTGCGAGTGAACATGGGCCTGCCCGGGGAATCGGGCGAGATCGCCGCCCTGCTTCTGTCGGAACTCGTCACCAACGCCCTGCGGCATGGGAGTCCGCCCGGCCGGGAGATCGCCGTCACCCTGGACCGCGCCGACGGGTTGCTGAGACTGGAGGTCGAGGACGCGGGTGAGCTGCTGCCGCACCCGCGTACCCCCGGGCTGGACGACGAGTGCGGGCGCGGGCTGGCGCTGATCGCCGCGCTCGCCGACGACTGGGGGGTGGCGCCCCGGCAGGGCCCGGGGAAGCGGGTCTGGGTGACGCTCAAGGTGTCGGACCCCCCGGCCGATCCGGAGGTGTCGGGTCCTCTGTCCGGCCAGGAGGCGTCGGATCCTCTGTCCGGCCAGGAGGCGTCGGACCCCCCGTCCCATCGGGCGGATCCGTCCGATGGGACGGCCCTGTCCGATCGCTCCGGCCGGTGAGGCCGCTCCGGCCGGTGGGGCCGGTGGGGCCACCGAGACCGGTCCGTCGCTGGGGTGAGGCGATCGCCCGCGCCGCCGTCACCTCCTGGCGCAGCGGCGCCAGGACCCCTTCTTCGTCGCCCGCCAGGTCCGCCCGTACCTCCACCAGGACCTCGCTCGACCGCAGACCGTCCGCCAACTCCCGCAGCTGGCGCTCGATGGAGGCCGCCTCGGCCGGGACGGGCGGCGGGGTGCCGTGGTTGACGCGGACGCGGGCCGCCGTCGTCGCGTCGACGATACGTTCCACGGAGACGAGCAGCGGCCACCAGGCCGCGGCCCGGGTACCCATAGGGGGAGGCTCGGTCAGGGCCCGCTGGAACTCGGTCCGTACGACCGACAGGTCCCGGTAGAGACGGCGGCGTCTGCGCACCCGCTCGGCCTGTTGCGCCTCCGTACCGCCGGATTCGGATCCGAACGCGCACCGGACGTACCCGGCGGTGTCCTCCACCGTGTCCGCGAGCCGGTCCCCGATCCGGGTGTGCCAGCTCTCCGGCCAGAGCAGATAGCCGGCGATCAGCGCGATCCCACAGCCGATCAGACTGTCGGTGAAGCGGGGGACCACCAGGCTGAAACCCTGGTGGTTCAGGACGTCGGAGAGCAGCAGGATCACCGGTGTGATGGCGGCCGTCTGGAACACGTACCCCTTCGCCGACACCGCCGGGATCAGGGCCGCGAGGACCAGCACGACCGGCACGTCCCACCAGCCGCGCGGGACGGCCGTCAGCACGACGGCCGCGACGACGAGCCCGAGAGCCGTGCCCAGCGCGCGCAGCACCGCCCGCGAGAAGACCGACCCGAAGTCGGGTTTGAGGACGAAGGTCACCGACAGCGCGACCCAGTACGAATGCTGCACCGGGACCACCGACACCAGCGTCTGCGCCAGCCCGATGCAGAGGGCGAGGCGCAGTCCGTAGCGCCAGGAGTTCTCGGAGAACAGCACGGCGCGCGCGGTGCGGCGGGCCCGGACGCCGAGCGCGGCGGGCCGGCCCAGCCGGTCGTCGATGTTGTACGGATCGGGGTCGGCCGACCGGACCACGGTGGCGGCGTGCCGCAGCGCGAGGTCGACGGCGCGGTCCGAGGAGGATGCGGGCGCGGGGAGTTCCAGGGCCGGATCGCCCTTACGTCCCGTCTCGACCGCGTCTGCCAAGTCCCTTACCGCCGCCGGGATCGCGGCGGGCAGTGGCCGCCCGTGCTGGTGGGCGGCGGGTGCGGCCTCGACCAGCGGGATGATCACATTGAGCTGGGCGATCAGCTGTACGAGCGGGCCGCTCCGGCCGTGGTCGCGGGCGCGGCGGGCGAGGACGAGGTCGTACGCCTGGTTGAGCGAGCGGGTGACGGCCTGACGTCTGCTGTCGTACTCCGTACCGCCGGCCGCCTCCAGCAGATCGGCGAGCGCGCGGTACGTCCCGGCGACGGCGATCCGTTCCGGCGCCCGGGCGCGCAGTGGCCAGGCGAGCAGCGTCAGGACGAGGACGAACAGCCCGCCGACGGTCAGCAGCAGCGGGGCCTTCCACCACGGGTCGGGCAGCGGGAGCCCCGCGCCCAGTACCGCGTTGATCAGGAGGACCAGCCCGGAGACCGAGGCGACCGCGCCGATCGAGGAGATCATCCCGGAGACGAGCGCGATCAGGGTCAGGGTCCCGACCGCGAACCAGCCCTGCCCGAAGACGAGGGTGCCGAGCGTGACGCCGAGAGCGCCGAAGAGCTGGGGGACCGCGATGTTGAGGATCCGCATCCGGTACGCGTCGGCGGTGTCGCTGATGACGCCCGAGAGGGCGCCGATGGCGACGATGGCGCCGTAGTCCGGCCGGTCGAGGGCGAGGCCGACCGCCACGGGAACGGACAGGGCGACGGCGGCGCGGGCGACGGCGGCCCAGGGGATGGGGGCGGGCTGCGGGCGCAGGCCCGCGGTCAGCCAGGCGGGCGGGGACAGCCGGGCGGCGGCGCTCGGGACCTCAGGTTCTCCCATGTCCACCACTCTGACTCATGAGCCTGATGGGGCTCAGGAGCCGCGTGGTGTGGTTCGCGGTGTGGTTTCACGGTGCGGTTCACGGGCTCACCCGGGAAGCTCGGGGTGGGGTGTTCGGGGCGGGGTGCTCAGCCCTGGTAGCCCTCGACCTCGTTCGCCGGGCGGACCGCCGCCTCGTCCGGGTTCTCGCCGTACTCCGACTTGGCGCGGCGCTGGCGCAGCAGGTCCCAGCACTGGTCGAGCTGGATCTCGACGGAGCGCAGCCTCGCCCGCTCCTCGGAGGCGAGGCCGAGGCGCTGGAGCGAACGGTCGCGCAGGGTGCGCTCCTCGGCGACGAGGGAGTTGATGTTCGCGAGGATCTCGTCGTTCTTGCGGGGGGCGTTCATGGCTGCCGCGGCCTCCTTGCGGGCGGGGACGGCTGGAAATCGCTGGGACACAGCTGGGGGACGGCGGGGAAACGGCTGCGCGGTCCGGGGGCTGACGGCGGACGTACCGTACGTACGCGCATACGGCGACAGCGATGGTTTCCGCTGTCTCCGTATGCGCGTATGACGATGGTTCGGGGCCGTCGTTCGTTTTCGAGGTGGGGCGTTCAACGCTGTCGGGCCGTCAGTAGCGTGACGCTCTTGGCGTTACGCGATCCCGGTCGGTGGCCAGCGCCCAGATGATGAAGGCGGAGAGCGCCATGCCCACGACCGCCCAAACCGGCTGGTAGGGCAGGTACATGAACTGTGCGACGAGATTGAGCGCCGCGATGCCGATACCGAGGTACCGGGCCATGGGGACGCGGGCGAGGATCCCGATGCCGACGAGTGCGATGAGCACTCCTATGCCCAGATGGATCCAGCCCCATGAGGTGAGGTTGAAGTTGTACGCGTAGGCGTTCGAGCTGTGGAGGAACGCGTCCTTCCTGATTCCGGCGACGCCCTGGAGGATGTCCGTGGCGCCGACTACCAGCATGAGGATCCCGGCGAAGAAGCTCCCGCCCACGGCCCAGGTGGACTTGCGTCCGGCATGGGCGCCTGTGCCTGCGCCCGTCCCGGTCCCCATGTCCATTCCCGCGCCGGTGCCTGCTCCCGCGCCCGTGCTCATGCCATTGCTGCGAGGTCGATGTGTTGTGTTCTGGCTCATATCCCCATGGTGCTCCAAACGGTACAAAAGCGACATTCAGTCAGGTGAGATTGGAATAAAGAATCGGTAAAGTCCGGCGTGGGCCGCTGACAGGGCCAACTCGCCGGGCCGGTGACGACGCCAACTCGCCCGGCCGCTGACAGGACCAACTCGCCCACCGATGCCTGGTCGGTGACCGGTGACCGGTGACCGGTGACCGGTGGCCGGTGCCTGCGGTGACCCGTGACCGGTGCCTGCGGTGACCGCCTGCGGTGCGCCGGTGCCTAACCGGTGCCTGGCCGGTGACCGGTCGGGGCCGGACGCGTTCCCGGACCGTCGCCGGCCGGGTGCGGAGACCACCCGCGCCGCCGTGGCCGGCCCGCGAGCCAGGCGGCCATGGCCAGGACCACCCCGGCGACCAGGACGGACCAGCCCGTCGCCCGGAGGGAGTCGGTCAGCGCGTCGTAGACCGCCCCGGCCGCCGCCCGGTCACCGTCGTCCGGCAGACCGTTGAGGACGCTCGTGCGGCCCACCACGACGGCGATGATCAGCAGCACCGCGCCGGCCGCGTACGCGACCCCGACGCCGATCAGCGCCCGGCGCCGCCGGACGGCGACCAGCAGGGCCAGTGCCGTGACGGCGACCGCCCCCACGGCCGGCCAGATCCCGGCCGTCCGCAGCCCCTGGGTGACCTCCCGCCAGACCCCGAGCGCGTTCGGTTCCAGGATGACGACGTCGGTGTGCCGCACGGGGATGCGCGCGGCGAACGGCACCCCGTCGTCCGTCAGCTGCTTCTTCACCTGTTGTGTGGCGTGTGCCAGGTCGATGGTCACGGGACGCCCGTCGCCGGTGTCCAGGACCTGTTCGACGGCGCCGTGCGCGGCCCGGCTCGCCATCGTCCAGGCGGCCTTGAAGGTGTCGGTGGTGGTGAAGGACCGTACGGCCTCGCGCAGCAGACCCCGGACGCCCTCCTGGAGCGGACCGACGTCCACGTGCGCGATGACCTCGTCGGTGATGCGCTCCGAGACCGCGTCCCGTACTTCCGGGTCGGAGGCGAGCGGTGCCAGGTCGGAGACGAAGCGGTCGGTGTTCCCGATCTCCAGATCGGTCCAGGCCGCGATCGCGCTCAGCGGAGTGAGGACCGCCAGCAGGACGATCAGCGCCATGGAGAGGTAGGTCCGCACCTCTCAAGGGAACGTGGCGCGGACGGCGGGCGCGAGCGGTGCGCCGCCGACCTGGTGAGTGCGGTGGGTCTCGGTTTGACGGCCGCGACGGGCGGGTGTGCTCTGGAGAGATGGTTGTGGGGGGTGTGGGGGTGTGACGGAAGGAGCTTTCTGCCATGGCCGCACACGCAGCGGTACCCACGAGGCAGCGGACCGCCTCGTCGCGGCGCCAGACCTCCCCGGGGGGCCGACGGGTCTCCCCGGCCGCTGTGGGGGTGCCCCTCGTGCTGGGCATCGCCTACGGCTCGTACGCGCAGTTCATCGCCCGTAGCGGCGGCGCGGCCTCGTACGGCCAGCTCGCCCTGGCACTGATCTCCGGGGCGGCGATGGCCCTGCTGATCTTCGGCCTCCACCGTTTCCAGCACGTACTGCCCCGCGAGCCGAGGGCCGCTGCCTGGGGGGTGCTGGTCGGCGGGTCCATCGGCTTCCTCTACAGCCTCACCGGGCACAGCGTTCTGCTGTCCGCGGCGATCGGCCTCGGGCTCGGGGTGGGCACGGTCCTCTCGGTCTTCTACGTGCTCCACACGCGAGAACCCTGATCACCCTGATCACACCGGGGAAACCCGGACCATCCAGGCACGCGCGCGGCCCGCCGGATCCGTTCCGGCGGGCCGCGCGCATGCCTGGATGTGGCGCCGCTGTAACGGAGCCCGGCCCCCGGCGCTCAGTCCTGGTCCTCGACGACCTCGCCGCGCACCACGACCACCGGGCGCTTCGCGTGCTGGGTGACCTGGAGGCTCGTGGAGCCCATCAGGGTCGCGCCGAAGGTGCTGTGACCACGGTCGCCGACCACGAGGAGAGACGATCCCTCGGCGTGGTCGAGCAGCACCTGCGCGGCGTGTCCCTCGCCGGTGTGGCGTTCCACCGTCGCGGCGGCCTCGGCGGGCAGGGCCTTCGCCACCGCCTCTTCGAGGACCTTCTCGGCGGTTTCCTTCGGGTTGTCGCCCGCGCTGAGGGCCATGCCGCCCCAGCTGCTGTGCGGCAGCTCCCAGGCGATCACGGCGTGCACGGTGGAACCTGTCAATTTCGCCTGCCGTGCCGCCCAGCGCAGGGCCTTCAGGGAAGGCTCCGAGCCATCTACGCCGACTACGATCCTGCTGCCGCTCATGACGGCCTCCGCTTGGTCTTGTACCGCTCTGCTCAATACCGATGACGTACGTGACGACGTACGTGCTGACTGACGCGATGACCCGCGTGACGACTCACGCGAGGTTGACGAGGAGCTTTTCGAACGGAATCACTTCCTCCGCTTCTTCGGCTGCCCCGGATCCGTTCGCTGATTCGCTTGTGCGCACGGTCGCCGACGTCAGGATCCGGGCCAGTTCAGCGCCGGCTCGGCTGATCCGGGCCGGTAGCGTCCCCTCGTCGCTGTCACCCTCCACGCCCGCTCCCCAGTCGCCGGTGGCCGCGAAGACCCCGGTCGGGAGAGCGAAGGCGTGCAGGTGGCTGAAGAGCGGGCGCAGTGCGTGGTCCAGCACGAGCGAGTGGCGGGGGGTGCCGCCGGTCGCCGCGAGCAGGACGGGTGTGCCGGTGAGCGCGTCCTTCTCGATCAGGTCGAAGAAGGACTTGAACAGACCGCTGTACGAGGCGGCGAAGACCGGCGTGACGACGATCAGACCGTCCGCCCCGGTCACCAGGTCCAGCGCCTCGCGCAGAGCGGGCGCCGGGAAACCGGTGACCAGGTGGTTCGCGATGTCGACGGCCAGATCGCGCAGTTCGACGACCGTGACCTCCACCGGGCGTTCCCCGAGACTCAGCTCCTGTGCGGTCGCCTCCGCCAGCCGGTCCGCCAGCAGGCGGGTCGACGACGGCTTGCTCAGCCCGGCCGAGACGGCTATCAGCTTCAGCGGTTCCCTGGTCATGGTCGGACCTCTTTCTTCACCGCGTCGGCGGCGGCCGGGTGGACGGGACCGTCCGGGACACCGGCGGGGCGCAGGCTCGCGAACTCCTTGCGGAGCACCGGCACCACTTCCTCGCCGAGCAGGTCCAGCTGCTCAAGCACGGTCTTGAGAGGCAGTCCCGCGTGGTCCATCAGGAAGAGTTGACGCTGGTAGTCGCCGAAAGATTCCCGGAACGTCAGTGTCTTCTCGATCACCTCTTGCGGACTGCCCACGGTCAGCGGGGTTTGCTCGGTGAAATCCTCCAGCGAGGGCCCGTGGCCGTAGACCGGCGCGTTGTCGAAGTACGGGCGGAAGCGCCGTACCGCGTCCTGCGAGTTCCTGGCGATGAACGCCTGGCCGCCCAGACCGACCATCGCCTGTTCCGGGGTGCCGTGGCCGTAGTGCGCGTAGCGCTGCCTGTAGAGGCGGATCAGCTTCTGGAAGTGCCCCTTGGGCCAGAAGATGTTGTTGGCGAAGAAGCCGTCCCCGTAGTAAGCGGCCTGTTCGGCGATCTCGGGAGACCGGATCGAGCCGTGCCAGACGAACGGCGGGGTGCCGTCCAGCGGCCGGGGCGTCGAGGTGAAGCCCTGGAGCGGCGTACGGAACTTGCCTTCCCAGTCGACGACGTCCTCGCGCCACAGCTTGTGCAGCAGGGCGTACTTCTCGATGGCGAGCGGGATGCCCTGGCGGATGTCCTCACCGAACCACGGATAGACCGGCCCGGTGTTGCCGCGCCCCATCATCAGGTCGACGCGCCCGTCGGCCAGGTGCTGGAGCATCGCGTAGTCCTCGGCGATCTTCACCGGGTCGTTGGTGGTGATCAGGGTGGTGGAGGTGGAGAGGATGAGCCGCTCGGTGGTGGCCGCGATGTAGCCGAGCATCGTGGTGGGCGACGAGGGCACGAAGGGCGGGTTGTGGTGCTCGCCGGTGGCGAAGACGTCCAGCCCGACCTCCTCGGCCTTCCGGGCGATGGCGACCATCGCCTTGATCCGCTCGTTCTCGGTCGGTGTCCGTCCGGTGGTCGGGTCGGTGGTGACATCGCCGACGGTGAAGATCCCGAACTGCATCGCGGTTCACCCTCTCGTTTAGTTGAAAATTGAACTGTCCGCTGTAACGGTGTGTCCCCGGTCTCTATTCCAGACTCGGGCCCGCGGGTCTTCCGTGGGCCGCCGGCCTCCGCCGGGGCCTCCGCCGGGCCTCCGAAGGGCCCTCCCGACACGGTCGGGGCACGTCCGCGCGCCCGGCCCGAGGAGCGGCGAAGGCGGCCGGGGCGGGCATGGTGGGCATGGCGGCCAAGGCGACCGGGTGCCGCCGCGCGGCCGAGCGCCGCGAGGGCCTGGGACAGCCGACCCGCGCGGGCCGGTTCGGTCACCGCACCGTCCGGCTACCGGTCGAGGGCGCGCTGGAGTACGTTCTCCGCCAGCCCCCGGAACTCCTTGAAGCAGGTGTGTACGTACTTCTGCGTGCTGCCGAGCGCCCCGTCCGCGGCCTTGAGTTCGAACATCGGCTTACGGGCGTCGTGCGCGAGAGGCATCAGGCTGCGGTAGTTGCGCAGGGTCGCGATGTGGTGGCGGTCGTCCGGCGACGGGCTCGGGTCGTCGAGCACGGCTGACGAGTAGACCACCGGGATGCGCTCCAGCCAGCGCTCGTACGCCTTGACGGGCCGGTCCAGGCGCATCTCCGGCTGCATGATGACGTATCCCAGCGGCGTCATGTCGGCGGGCGGCGCCGAGATCCCGGACGGGACCTGGGGTAGCACGACCTGACGCCAGTTGTGCCGCCACTCCCGCAGTGTGGGACCCAGGTTGCTGAGCCCCTTCAGCGAGAAGAGATCGGCGGCGAGCGGCATCAGCACGCTGTCGGCGGCGATCAGCGCGGCCCGGTTGATGGCTCCGAGGTTGGGACCGACGTCGATCAGCACGATGTCAGCGTCCACGGACGCGGCGGCGTGCTTGATCATGCGGTGGAAGGCGGTGGTGGTGCGGATCGCGGCGATGTCGCCGGCGAACGACTTGAACCATTCGTTCGAGAGCTTGTCCTCGAAGCGGCTGAGATCGAGACTTCCCGGAAGCAGCCAGAGCCCGGATTTCAGTTCGACCGGCTCCACGAGCGCGACATCACCCGTCCCTTCCAGGATCGGCCGCACAGCGTCAGCGACGGTCCGGTCGCCACGTACGCGTCCCCCTCCGGGCAGTCTCGCCGCGATCACCCCCTGCGCGATGAGCTCGGAGGAGCTTGACCACAGATCCTCGATCTCACTCTCGTCCAGACACACCGACGTGAGGTTGGCCTGGGGATCGAGATCCACGGCCAGGACGTTCTGGCCGAGGCGGCTCATCATGTGGGCGAGGTGGTAGGCGAGCGTCGTCTTGCCCACCCCCCCCTTGTTGTTGAAGAGCGCGATCGATGTGGCGGTCATGGGGCTCTCCGAAGGGTTACGGCCCAGGACGAGTCGTCCACCTGGAACTCGGCGGGCGGATTGCCGTTGCGCTCCAGCGCGGCCCGTACCCGGCCGATGCCCCGGCCGAAACGGTTGACGTAGCCGAGCCCCTTCAGCGCGGCGGCGAGGGACGGATTGCGGTAGTCCGTGACCCGGTCGAAGTTGTCCTCCCGTACCTGGCCGAAGGGTCCACCCGGGTTCGTCACCTCGATGCGGTCGTCGAACCAGACAATGCGGGTGGGCGCGTACGAGGTCTCGTAGTTCCGGTGCATCAACGCGTTCATGCAGATCTCGCGGAGGGCTTCCAGCGGATAGTCCGGGTGCGCGGTCTCGCGGAAGCCGTCGCCGACGAGCCGGGTCCGCAGATTGCTCCGCAGCAGGGGCTCCAGCCTGGCAGCCGTGCCGATGAGGTTCTGCCGGAGTTCCTGTTCATCGGCGATGGGACCGTCGAGATCGTCTCCCTCGTAGCGTACGAACTGGACGTACGCCCCGGGGATGCCGCTGGACGGGTCGAGCCCCACCGCCAGCAGTCCGAGCGCGGTGGGTACGCCTTCCGGCGTGGCCAGGTGACACGAGGACAACTGGACGTCGAGTGGGCGGCCGTTCTCCTCGATCACCTCGGGATCGACCATCGAGGGAAGATAGGAACGCTGGAACAATTCCAGGTCCAGATCGTCGCGCGTCGCCCGTGCCACCGCCTTGGTGTCGAACGGGCCGTCGTTGGCTCGTCGGCGTTCGGACAGGACGCGCTCGTCCTCGCGGCCGGCCCGGCGTGTGGTGGGGCCGGGCCGTACCCAGATCACCCCTTCGAAACGCACGGGTGGAGCGGCGGACGCCTCGACCCGCAGGTGTACGACCGGTTTGCCCTTGAAGAGGGCGGCACGCACGGTGAGCGACGGCCGGTCGAGGATGCGCCCGTCGTCGCGGAGGTCCGTCAGGGCCAGCAGGGCGCGATCGCCGGTGTCGACCCCGTCCACGGGTTCACCCGTGTCGTCCACCCCGATGAGGATGTCGCCACCGCCTCGGCCGCAGAGATCGTTGGCCATGGCGCAGACGGCGTTGCCGATGGCGTCCCCGCGCTTGCCTTCTCGCTTCGCGGTGCGCTTGAACTCCAGCGTCATGGTCTCGCTGGTGCCGAGAGTGTCTGCCAGGTCGTCGTCGCTCACGGTACGCATTCTCTCAGTTCAGAGCCGGCGTGGGGCTGGAGCGTGCGCGCCCCCGGGGCGGGGCGTGCCGCGCGCGCTCCGGCCGGGTACGGCGGAAACGCGCTACGGCCGGTCGGGGCCGTCGCTCAGGACGTCATCCTCGCGATGGGACCGCTCCGGGATGAGGCAGTCGGCGGAGGTCGCACCTTGGGGGAGGAGACGGTGTTGGCGATGAGGGACGGTGACGGCTATGCGGTGGCGCGTGTCGTGCGGTACTGCGGAGATGTCGGCTTCGAGACGCTGACCCGCTGAGGGCTGTGCCGTCCCTCAGGTGCACCGGCCCGCAGGGTTCAGCCCGCCCGCTTCGCGGCGAACGCGACGAAGCCGGACCAGGCAGCGGGGGTGAGCAGGAGTACCGGGCCGTGGGGCTCTTTGCTGTCACGTACGGGGACGACGCTTGCCACTTCCTTCGCGACTTCCACGCACGCCCCGCCCTCCTGATTGCTGTAGCTGGACTTGCGCCAAACGGCGGCGCTGAGATCGAGATGGGACACGCGCGTCAAGGTAGCTGCCCTCCATAACGGAACGGACCATGTCCAGTGAGGTTGTTGACGGTAGGGCTTCGGCCCGCAGGTGATCGTAAGAGACGATGTACGGCTTGACCTCTTCCGGGTCCTCGATGAGATGGCCGGAGTCGGCGCCTTCGCTGTAGGCCACCGTGGACCCGTCTCCACTGGTCACGATGTTGAGCGAGCCACCCATGGCTACGTGTTCACCGTGGCTGAAGGGAAGCACCTGGATTGTCACGTGGGCTTCCTGGGCGGCCTTCAAAAGATGTTCCAGTTGCTGCCGCATGATCGCCACGCCACCGACCGGGCGCAGTAGGACAGCTTCGTCGAGGACGACCCACAGCTGGGGCGGAGTGCAGGATCTGAGTCGCTCCTGTCGGGCCAAGCGGGCGGACACGCGTTCCTCCAGCTGCTCCTGAGTCTTGAGTGAGCGCCCGACCCTGAGCATGGCCCGCGCATAGTCCGGAGTCTGCAGCAGTCCGTGCACGGCGTGGCCCATGTACGCCCAGATCTCGACGGCGCGAGCTTCGGCGTCCATGTAGGCACGTGACCAGTCCGGGTACGTCTCGCGGTAGACGTGTGGCCACAGCTCTTGCAGCAGGCCATCGGAGTCGAGGGCATCATCCAGCGCACGAGAGAGGTCCAGAGTGGGTTTGCTGCCCTTGGCGAGCTCGATCTGAGCAATACGTGAGTGCTCGACGCTGACTCTGGAGCCCAAGGCTCGCTGAGTCCAGCCCTTGCCTTGGCGGAGGCGGCGCAGTCGGCCTCCGTAGAACGCCGCCATAGAGGACGCCGTGTCAACTTCCTTGGCCATGGCTTCACTTCCCGATTTTACGGTTCCGATGGTAAAGCGCTCCCCTCTGTTGAGAGTACGCAGGAATGCCGATCCTTGAAGCACAGACGGTGACAGTGCGATGACGGAAGGCACACCCCCACATGTGCGAGCAAGCCCCCGAAGCAGCGGTCCGTACGGCCGAACTTGAGGCGACGGTCCATGCCGGAGGCTTCTGGCGCCTGGTGCCCGAGTGCGTTCCCCGGATGTACGACCCGGTAACGACGGAACTCATGGAGCGGGTGCTCCACGGACTGAGGCGAGTGGCGGAATGACCAGTAGCAAGGCGCGGCGTTTCCTGTCACGACTGACGGAGGAGTTCGGCACGAACGGCATTCTGGCTGTCCAGAAGTCGGACCCCCGCGTGGAAGGCGCGGATATCGAGGATCTCGTTCCCGGCGCCGCGCTGCGGTGGCCCAAGTGCGAGTGCGGGCATTCGTTGTGCCCCGACTACGAGCCCGAGTCGCCGGCCGACGCGCTCAGCAGGCGCCTGGCCGAGCGTAATCGGAGGAGTGGGAGAGGGGGCTTGTGAGGCCGTGGCCGGCGCCGGGTGGGCTGTGTCGGCGGGGCCGCTCGCCATCACGCCGACCGGCGTGGCCGTCGGGCCGGACAGTGAGACGTCGCCCAGGGGAATCGAGGGCCTGTACGGCGACAACAGGCCTTATCCCATAACTCAGTTGACGCAATCACAAGGCGTCTACATCATCAAATCAATGATCTTCGCGTGCCATGGGCGATGTGTGTCGTCACCCCCGTGGGACGTGGCGGAAAATGGAGGCGATCGATGGCTCGTCTGCCCTCTCCAGGTGGGAGCGGCTACAGACCGGCCACCTTGGCCTTGGTCGCCCAGCGTTCGGGTGTTTCGCCTCAGACCGTTTCCAACGCGATCCATTCTCCCGATCTGCTTGCCCCGGCCACCCTGGAGCGGGTCCGTAGGTCCATCGACGAGCTGGATTACCGTCCTCATCAGGCCGCGCGTTCGCTGCGTACCCGGTCCAGTCGGCTGATCGGATTCGGGGTCCGGTCGCCGATCGAGGGTACTTCCGGGCTCGGCATGGAGCGTTTCCTGCACGCGATGTCGGATTCGGCCAGCCAGGCGGGCTACCGCGTCCTGGTCTTCGCCGCGCCCGCTGACGGGGAAGACGAATCCGACTGTTACGCCGAACTGTCGCGCGAGCGATCGGTGGACGCCTTCGTGCTGACCAATACCTACCGGGGTGACCGCCGACCCGGCTGGTTACGGCAACGGGGCATCCCCTTCGTCGCGTTCGGCCGTTGGGCGGCCCGGGACACCGAGGACTGGGTGGATGTGGACGGCGCTCATGGCACCGGGGCCGCCGTCGATCATCTCGTCTCCCTCGGACATCGCCGGATCGCCTTTCTCGGCTGGCGTCGGGGGCTGCGGGTGGGTGACGACCGGGCGCGGGGCTGGCGCGAGGGGATGCTGCGGCACGGGCTGTCCGCGCGGGGTCTCCGGGTCAGTGCGGCGGATGACGTCGACGCCGCGCGGGAGGCGGTGGGAGGGCTCATCGAGGCAGGCGTCACCGCCGTGGTGGCGGCCAGCGACACGCTCGCCCTCGGCTGCTACCGGGCGCTGCGGGACAGTGGGCGGGAGCCGGGGCGGGACGTCGCTGTTGTCGGCTTCGACGACTCCGCCGCCGCAGCGCTGCTCTCGCCCAACCTGAGCAGTCTCCGTCAGCCGATGGACGAAGTCGGCCGGGGTCTGCGCCCGGTTGTTACTGAGCCGGATCAGGGAACCCCAGCGCGATCCGGAGCGCGTGATGCTGACTCCCGAGCTGATCGTCCGGGAGAGCGCCGCGTCCACGGTGCCGGACGGGCTCTGAGTCGTCGTCGGTAGCTCTGCTGATCCCGCCAGGAGAAAAGGCGCCGGATCAGGTGAGCAGTACGGCGTCCAGGTAGGTCTGTACCGGCTCGAAGAGTCCGTAGGGCACGTATGCCGGAATCTCGGCGTGGGTGATCCAGGCAAGCTCGGCCAGTTCCTCGGTGTCGAGGACTTCGGCCGTCCCGGTCACGAACTCGCAGGCCGTGTACGACATGAGGCGCCCCGTCTTCGGGTGGACCCGCTCGCCGAGGGGTTTGAGTGCGGTCACCCCGAGTCCCGTCTCCTCCAGCGTCTCGCGGACCGCCGCTTCTTCGGGTGATTCGCCGGGTTCGATCTCTCCGGCCGGGAATTGCCAGGAGAGCTGACCTTCGCTGATGCGGCGTCGCACCATCAGGACGCGGTTCCCGTGGACCACGATCGCGGCGGAAATTCCTGGCCGCTTTTCGGCAGTCTGATGTGTCACGTCTGCTCCTCCAGGGTGGCCAGGGCGGGTGGGAAAATCGTACCGATCGCAATGAAGCGGGTCACCCGATTTCGGGGTACCCACATCACGTCGACATTCTCGACGACATCGCTGTTCGTGGCTTCGCCGGCGAGATATTCGCAGAGGAAGTATTCACACAGCACACCTGTCGTGGGGTGGAGCCGGCTACCGAGTTTCTGCCGGATCGCGCAGTGCACGCCGGTTTCGTCCAGTGTCTCCCGTACGGTCGCCGTCTCCGCCTTCACGCCGGGCTTGATCACCCCGGCTGGGAACTGCCAGGTGATCCCTGACGCGTCGCCGTCGCGGCGGCAGACCAACAGCACGTCGTTCTCCCGAATGACGACGGCGATCGCGACGCGAAGCGCCTGGGCCGTCCTGGTGTCGGCCGTAGCCTCCCCGTGTCCCGTCCGGTCCCCGGCGGCGAGGAGTGCGAAGCGGTGCCGAGCCGCCGCCGGAGCTCCCTCGAACGAGGTGTCCAGGAGCTGCTGGATCTCGGCCCTTGGTACGACGGTGGGGTCCGCGTGCCAGGTGGCAACGGTCCGGACGGCGATGCCGAGGCGGGTGGCGAAGGCTTCGTTGGTCAGGCGGAGGGCCGACTGAAGCAGGCAGGCATAACGACCACTCCAGATCTCGATCACATCCATAACCGGCCCCCCTTTCCAGTCGCGACCGCTCAGAATGCAAGGATCATGCTTCGAAGATGCACGCCTGCTGCACTGGCTTTTCATGGTCCTGCGACGAGAACAGCGTAAAACTTGTCGTCAGGCTTGACCAAGGCCGGTCCCAGCCAAGCCGCGCGCATCTGTGCGAATTGCAGGGGTGGCGGATACGCAAGTTGAGGAATTGATTCCCTGAATATGCCTAACCGGCATGACGCCGGCATGTTGTCGGCCGGCCCGACCGTCCATCGGAATCGTCCCGTCATCGCGGGTAGCCTCGTTTCGTAGAACTGATAGCCCGTCATCTCGACATATCGGAAGTTGAAAGGGAACAGATGACTGAGGAGCAGGTACATACGGTCGAGCGAACGCTCGTCCTGCTCAAGCCCGACGCGCTGGTGCGCGGCCTGGCGGGGAGGGTGATCACGCGCTTCGAAGAGGCGGCCCTGAAGATCGTCGGCGTGAAGATGAAGCGGATGGACGAGGAGTTCACCCGGCGCCACTACTTCGATCTCGAAGAGCGGCTGGGCGCCGAGGTCTACAACTTCACGGCCACATTCATGCAGCGGGGACCGGTCATCGCCCTCGTGTTCGAGGGCTTCGACGCCATCGCCACCGTCAGGAAGATCGTCGGGAGCACCTACCCGAACCAGGCGCCGGCTGGGACGGTCCGTGGTGACTTCTCGCATTACAGCGCGGCCGCCAGCGTGGCATCGGGCAAGGCGGTGGCCAACCTCGTGCACGCCTCCGGCAACAAGGAGGAGGCCGAGCAGGAGGTGGAGCTGTGGTTCACCAAGGACGAGCTGCAGGACTACCGCACGCTGGCGGAGATCTTCACTTATTAGTGCCGGGAACGGCGCCGGCCGCAGGTCCCAGCGTCACCACGGAGACGTCGCCGCGTTGATCTCTGATGGCGTACGACCGTTTACCTGAGAGGGCACCATGACCAACCAGAGCCGCCTGGCCTCCGTCGAGGAGCTGGAGTCCATCTTCCAGCGCGAGCTGGCCACCGACCGGTGGGCGGCCACCGAGACCGCGTACGCGCTGGCGGTGCGACACCGGGACACGGGCGACTGGCCCGCGTCGCGCGAGTGGGTGCAGCGGTGCCTCCAGCTCCTGGACGGTTTCTCCAGCGAGACGGAGGACCAGGTGGCGACCGGCCGCGTCGCGGTCGGTGGTGTCCCACTGCCGAATTACCTGCACACGGGTGTGGTCCGGGAACGCTTCGGCGAACTCGCCTGACGCCCGTGTGACCCGTCACGGGCGATGCGGCCGCCCCTGCCACGGCGGCCGCGTCGCCCGCCACTTGATCGCCCGTTCCCTACCGGCCACCGATCCCGGCGGGACTCTCCGCCGTGTCGGCTGGATCCGGCATGCCTGAAACGAGGAGGCACGACCGTTGGCTGTCGAGATCGAAATGCGCGCCCGCTTCGACAAGGACGCCCATGACCGGCTCATCGCCCGTCTGCTGCGGCAGGACTCCGCAGACCTGGGGCCCGACGACAAGCACATCTACTTCTACGTGCTCCCTGACCAGCTGCTCAAGGTCACCGACAACACGGCCGCGGGCACCGCCAAGATCACCCTCAAGGGAAGCAGGATCGGCCAGGGCGCTGCCTTCCCCGAGACCGAGTTCGCCATCGCCCGCGCGGACGTCCCGGCGGCCGTGAAGGTGTTCAACGCCCTTGGCTTCGAGCCCGTGATGCACGAGGCATTCAACCTTCGCCACAACTACCGTTTCCGCGACGTCGAGATCGCGGTCAAGTGGAGCGACGCGTGGGGCCATCACGCCGAGTTCGAGGTACTCCTGGACGACGCGGCCTCGGACGCCGCCCGGGCCGATGCCGTGGCCCGGATCGTGGACGTGGCCACCGAGCTCGGCGTGACGTTGATGACCGAGCGGGAGCTGGCCGACTTCACCGCCGCTTTCGAGGCCGGCGAGCGGGAGCGCAAGGACCGACAACGGCAGGACGCGCCGATCCGGTAGGAGTCCTTCGGCGCGGTGAACCACCAGGGGGGTGGGGACAGATGAGCACGACCCCGGCGACCGCGAGCCTGGTCGCACTGGCTGCCCGGAGGCAGCTTCCGGACCACCAGTACATGGACCGGGCAACGGTTCAGTGGATCAGTGCCAACCGGCCGGCTCACGGGCAGGCGTGGCTGCCGCCACTGCGAGCAGCGTCGAAGCGCCTCCTCGGCCGGTCGGCTCTTCCGATCGGATGGCTGGCCGAGCCGAAGATCCACGACTCGATCCACGGCGTCAGGCACAGCATGCGCACGGCTGCTCTGGCCGCGCTGCTCTCCGAGATGCACGGCCAGGACGACACCGATACCGTCACCGCGATACTGGCCGCCGCCGTCCACGACTGCCGGCGCCTGCACGACAAGGATGACCAAGGCCATGGCGCGCGGGCCGCGATCTGGTTGGCCGCCAACGGGGGACCGGTCCGGGATCACTTCGGCTTGGCGGCGACGCCGTGCCCGATCACCCGGGCGGCCATCGCCGTACGACTGCACGACGTGCCGTACGGCGACTTCGACGCCGACGATCAGCGTGACCACGCACGGGCCGAGCGCATCTGCGACCTCGTCAAGGCAGCTGACGCACTCGACCGCTACCGGCTGCCGAAGCTCCGCTGGTGGCCGGACGCCCGCCATGTCCGGGAGCCCGCCTTCGACCAGTTGCGAGAAGTCGCTTTCGACCTCGTGGTGACTTCGGAGAGTGCCTGCCTGGCTGGTGCCGGTAGCGCCGAGGCCGTTCTGTACGCACTCGCCGAGAAGGGAATGGTCTAGCCGTGGACGTCCTGGAGACCTACCACCTGTGGGCCGACGCGCATGCTTTCTTCCATGCCTCTCCGCTGCCGGATTCCGCCGGCGAGAGCGGTCCGCTCGCTGCCCAGGCCATCGCTTGGGAGAGACGTCTGGCCGACGGAACACCGAACGGGACGCTGATGCGCCGGAACGCGCTCTTCGACGCCCTGAACGGTGACGGCGGCGGCAAGACGTACCTGCTTCACGTCACTCACGCGTTGGAGGAGATCAGCCGGCGGGGGGTCCTGTATCCCTCGGGCGGCTGTCTCGTCGGGAGCATCTACTGCGCGCCGCTCACACCGACCGACCGTGGCTTTCGCATGCACAACCTGGCCTCCTACATCCTCACCAAGGAAGCCCCGGCGTTCCTCGCTGGAGCTGGAGCTGGAGCTGGAGCTGGAGCTGGAGCTGGAGCCGGAGCGGGAGTGACGGACCGGGCTCCCACGCCGCTGATCTTCGAGATCACCGCGCCGCCGGGGGTCTACCGAGGGCTGGCCGGCGTGGACTACCTGCGTCTGGGATCGATCCATCTGCGGATCTACAGCCATCTCGAATACCTGCTGAGCAAGGCCGAGCGGCATCAGCTCCGCGAGACCGTGGTCGGACGGGCCAAGAACGCGAGCGCCTTCCTGGCTCTGGCAGCGGCCATCGCCTACCGTGGCGTCGCGGTGGCCGACGAGCCGTTTCTGCGGCTTCTCGACGACACCATTCCCCGGCTGCCGATCCTCGGCTACCTCTACTTCGAGGTGCTCGCCGAGTACCTGATGCTTCATTCGACATCGCGCCAGACTCGTCGGCTGGCCGAACTCGGCGAGTTCAACAACTGGCTCTACAAGGAGATGCTGTTCGCATCCTTCCCCGCCATGGCCGGCAAGTTCGATCTCGCGAAATTCCGTCCTCAGCCCCGGCAGTTGGCGACACTCCTCGGCCGCGTCGATCCCACCATCGACGCCGACCACGCCCGCACCTACCTGGTCGAACGGATCAGCTATCTCGTCGCCGCCCGGCTCTTCACCCCCGGACAGGTGCCGGAAGCCTGGCACCGTACGCGCTGGGAGTTCGACAGTCTCACCACTCAGCTCGGCCCGCTGCTGGGGCACCTCATCCACCGGGAGCTCCGCAGTTTCGGCCGCTACCCCGACTTCTACTTCTACTTCGACCAGCACAAGGCTCTTCAGGCGTGGAACTACTGGAACCACATGGACATCGTCACGCCGTTCAACGGCACGATGCCCAAGGGTGAGATCGGCATCAATCCCGCCTACCCCAACCTTGACTACCGCGTCTGGCGCGCCGAACCGGACGGTGCCGGATGTCTCCACCGGACGGAGCGGTTGGCGCTGACCGTCGCCCCACGCCTGGTGGACATCAAACACACCCTCATGCGCAACAACCAGTGGGCCGAGCCGACGCCCGGTGCCGCGTGAACGGCATCGGTATACGGCGGACAGGCCGTCGCACCCCACCGACCCTCCCCGCGTAGGAGATCACCGTGACGCATCACGCCTCTTCCGGACCGGCGTCCATCAATGGCCTCGCCGAGCAGATCGCGGCCGTGCTGGCCGAACCAGGTACTACCCACGGCCTTGCGCGCAGCCTGCGTGCGGCGGCGAAGGAGATCGAGCTCCACCAGCACCACCGCGCAGGCAGAAGTGCCTGTCCCACCGGCCGTATCGACGACGCACCCACGCGGGTGCAGATCGGCGGGGGAACGCACCGCATCGACGGGTTCTTCAACATCGACGCTGTCCCGCCGGCCGACCTGCTCTGGGATGTCCGGGAAGGCATCCCTTTGCGTGACGCCGGGGTCGAACTGCTCTTCTCGGAGCACTTCCTGGAGCACATCGACTATCCGCGATCCGCCAAGCACTACGCCCGCGAGGCGTTCCGGGTACTGATGCCCGGCGGTCGTCTCATCACCGGAGTACCCGACGCGGGGTTCGTCCTGGGCCAGTACCCGGCGCCGCCGGAGCACTCTGCCGAAATGATCGACCGGTGGTACGCCAAGCGGGATTGTCGCGGTGACATCAACACGTACCTCGACCTCATCAACTACGTCTTCCGCGACCAGGACGACGACCCCGTCTACCACGCTCATTACTGGGCCTACGACCACGAGAAGCTCGTTCAGCTCTTCGGTGAAGCGGGCTTCACGACAGTCGAACCGTGGACGTTCGATCCGTCCCTGGCGAACCCGAAACGCCGGTGGGGCAGCGCTTACGTGGTCGCGACGAAGTAGTGCGGACCGCCCTGTCCCCCCAGGTCGCACCGAGTCGTGGGTTTCCGGGACTCGGTGGGCCGGGGTCCGGTACGCCGGGACCTGGTGGGCCGGGACCTGGTCGGCCGGGTTCCGGTGGGGGGCGACCCAAGAAGTAAAGGCACCGATAAAGACACGGGAAAAGGCACCAAGGCTTTAAGGACCGAAGGCCTGAAAGGACTGAAGAGCTTTTAAAAAATCGGGGAAAACTACCCCTCCCAACCAAACCCCCCACCGCCGTCACCCGGACGGGTGAAAGAGGCGGCATCTGGTCATCGGAGACTCAGGGGTGTGGTTACGCTCTGCGACACAACCTCACACACGTAATGGCCCCCGGCCGGGACTCGCAATCCCGATCGGGGGCCTCACCACCCAGGAAGAGAAGAGCTTCCCGATGGCTGTTCGGCAGCTTAACGCGCCTTCGCGCGCCCGGTCCGGCGTTCCGGCGACTGTTCCCCCGTCCGGGGTCAGACACGTCCGGCACCGGCACACCGAGCGGTTCACCGTGGTCGGTAATCACCTCGCCCAGCACCGCCGCCTCTCGCTGACCGCGATCGGTCTCGCCGTGCACATCCAGTCGCTCGCCGATGGCGCCAAGGTCGGCATCAAGGCCCTCGCGGAGAAGTTCCCCGAGGGCGAGGTCGTCATCGCCGCCGCGCTGCGGGAGTTGGAGACGTACGCCTATCTGTCGCGGGAGCGGCGGCCGGGCCCCGGCGGGCGGTGGATGACCAGGACGATCGCGTACGACATGCCGTCGGACCGGCGGGTGGAGGCGGGGCCGGGGCCGGTGCCGGGGCCGGTGTCGGTGGCCGTACCCGTGTCCGTACCGGCTTCTGTGGCGGTGGCTGTTCCGGCTCCGGTGGCTGTTTCCGCTGTGCGGCCGCAGTCGCAGCCGGTGCCCGAGGTGCCGGTCCTCCCGGCAGAACCGGTCGCCGTCGCCGTCGCCGCCCCGCCGGTGCCGGTGCCGTTGCCCGAGCCCGGTCATCCCGATCTCAGCCGTCACCGCACCGCCGCCGAGATCCTGGCCGGGCTCCGGCGCGGTGACGAGCGCCTGGTGCTGTCCGAGCGGGACGTCGTCCGGCTCGCGCCCGCCGTGTCGGCCTGGCTGGAGCGGGGCGTCGGGGCCGCCGCCGTACACCGCTCCCTGACGGCGGCGCTGCCGCTGGACGCCATCCGCCACCCGGCGGGGTTCCTCGGTCACCGGCTCACCGAGATGATGCCGCCGCCGCTACCGGCCCTGGCCGCCGCCCCGCCGCGCGCGGTGCGGCCCGATCCCCTGCAGAACTGCGATCGCTGCGACCGCGCCTTCCGCGCCCCCGAACCAGGCGCGTGCCGGGAATGCCGACCGGGCGAAGGGCCGGGCGAAGGACCTGACGCAGGGCCGGACGAAGGGCCGGACGCAGGGGCGGGTGAAGGGGCGCTGTACGCGTCCGGGGCCGCTTGATCCACTCGGGGCTTTCACGCTCCGGGCCGGTCCGGCGGGGCGACGTACGCTGGATCGGGATGGGCGGACATGCGATCGACGCGTGCCAAAGTGACAGGAGGCGCGCGTGAGCGAGAGCGAGAGATGGAAGGAGCGCGGCGTCGCGCTCCGGGTGTTCGTCTACGTCTTCGCGACGCACCTGTTCGCCGGGTTCGTATGGCTGCTCTTCTATGTGGGCGAGAACGCCCAGAAGTAGCCCGGAGAGCCGGCCGCGCAAGCGGTCCTGGCGGTCAGGCGATCTCGTCCTCGTGCGGCTGGTCCGGGCCCTCGTGGGTGCGGCCCGTCTCCGTGTCCACGGTGAGGTGCAGCCTGGTGCCGCCGCGTATGCGGTCGGCGGGGTAACTACGCGGTTCGGTGGCGTCGAACGCCTTGCGCAGGACCTCCGCGATCAGCTGAGCCGTATCCGGTGACGCCGCGATGACCCGTATCTCCGCCAGGCCGGGTGCGGGCAGGGTGCGGACGGACAGCCTGTCGTCGGCCAGGGGGCGGATGGCTGGGCGTACTCGGGTCACGGGCGCTCGCCGGGCCCGCCCGGTCCGGGAGAGCGCGGCTCGGTACCGGCCTCGGCGTTCGCGCGCCGGGCGTGGCGCCGGGTCCTTGCGGTCCCTGGTGTCCCTGAGCTTCCTGGGAGCAGGCGCCGGTGCGGCCGGCCGCCCACGGGGTGCGCGCCGCCCTGCTCGCGCTTGGCACGGAGCCCCGGCGACCAGAGGTTGCGGCCGAAGCTGTACACGGCGATACGGTTCCGGTGCTGGCCGTTGACCAGATGGATCAGCGTGACGCCGATCACGATCAGGCCCAGGATGACCACCACGCTGATCCAGTCACCTGTCATGCGGCGATCGCCTCCTCCTCCGTTGTCCGGTCGGTTTCCACCGCCATCAGGGCGCTCGCCGTCAGCCGGTTCTCCGGGTCGGCCGCCGCCGCCATCAGCCGGGCCGCCGTGTCCGGGGTCGTCTCCGGCGGGATCACCAGCAGATCCCAGCGGCCCACGGTGTACGAGCGCACGATCACCTTGTGCGGGTCCTGCTCGGCAGCGAACCAGCCCACGTGCAGCAGCCGCTCCGGCAGTCGCACCCTGCGCGGGATGGTCAGCCAGTGGGCCGGGTTCACGAGCACGCGCGTGATGCGTCCGAAGGGCGCGTCCATGGCCTCGGCCAGGCCGGGAAGCTCGTGCTCCAGGTCGCGGGAGCGGGGCCACCAGGCGCCGTCGAGCGCCCCCGTGCCGTGGCCGCCCGGTGCGAAGGCCAGACGGACCGGCTCCACCGAGGCCGAGGCCGAGCCCGAGGCCGAGGAATCGGAAGAGGGGGGAACGGAATCCGTCGGCTGCGACGGGATCTTCTCGATCGTCTTCCGTGACGTGATTTTCTGTGACGCGCTGGGGTCGAACGTGGTCGTCATACGACTGACCCGCCTCCGGGTGCGTTGCCGTCTTCCCGGTGTCGTGGTTCTCCGGGAACGACACCCGCGTAGGAGCAGGTGTGCGGTGTGCCCTCGGTGCTCCCAGCCTACTCCGGTGGCGGTGGGCGGGCGCGGGTTCGGCGGGCGCGGGCAGCGGCGCGGGAATGTGCGCGGGAATGAGCGGGGGAATGTGCGGACGGCGGGATACGGAACCCGGGATGCGCTATTCCCGTGGGTGTGTCCGCACTGCGACCATGGGCACGGGACGTGAGAAACGCGCGGGGGAGGGCACATGGCAGAGGTGTTTATCCGGCGCCTGAGCCGATGGCAGGCCGAGGCGCAGCGGGAAGCCGTCGCGGATGTGTACGTCGAGGCGTACCGCCGCGTCCGTGGTGAGGAGTTCGACGACCGCCAGGAGTTCCTGCGGGTCTTCGCCGAGGACGTGCAGCGGGCCGGTTTCGACATGATGGTGGCCAGTGGTCGCAAGCCGGGCGCTTACGCGTACGGGTTCCTGCTGGACCGGGCCGGGCAGTGGTGGCGCGCGCTGGGCGACGGCGTTCCGTGGGACATCGAGGAACTGACGGTCTCGGGACAGGTCTTCGCCCTCGCCGAGCTGATGGTGCTGCCGGAGCACCGGCGGGTCGGGCTGGCCACGCGGCTGGTGGACCAGCTGCTGGTCCGCGCGAACGCCGCACTGGTCACGACGCGGGTCGATCCGGCGAACGAGGCCGCCCTCGGCGCGCTCCGGTCCTGGGGCTGGACGCGGCTCGGTGCCGTGAGCGCCGAGGGGCACCCGGTCCCGGGGGTCGGTGCCGGTACGCCGACGGACATCTGGGGTCGCAGGCTCATCTCGTGAGGCGCGGACCGCGCTGAACCGGTGCGCTGAAACGGCGCGCCGCACCGGATCGCGGAACCGGCGCTCCGGACCGGATCGCGGAACCGGCGCTCCGGACCGGATCGCGGAACCGGCGCTCCGGACCGGCGCTGGACCGGCTCCGGACCGGCGCTGGACCGGCGCGCCGGATCGGCGCGAGAACCGGTGACGGGTCGTCTTGTCCGGTCCTTCGACCGGCACTTTCCGTTGTCCGGAAATGTGATGCCGCCGTTCGGGCGACCTTGGCATCTGCCGAACGAGGCATTAGGTTAGCCTCACCTAAGTGTCTGGCCGTGTGTGTGACGTGTCGGCCGGTCTGTCCATGTAAGGGGAGCCATTCCGGCACCGCGCCCCCGTCCACCCCGCCCCCCACCCCGAGGTAGAGCCAGCCGTGTCCGTCCAGTTCCCGCCCTCCGCCGCGCCCCGGTCCGCCTACCCGGTGGACGTACTGCCCGCCCCGGTTCGCCACCGACTGCTGGAACTGGCTTCCAGCGGTGAGCCGTTGGCGGCGTACCTGTACGACGGGACGGTCGCCGCCGGGCGCGCTCGCGAGCTGCGCGCGGTCCTGCCGGAGTGGGCGGCGGTGTACTACGCGGTCAAGGCGAACGCGTTCCCCGGCGTCGTACGCTCCCTCGCCCCGTACGTCGACGGCTTCGAGGTCGCGTCGGTCTCGGAATTGGAACTAGCCCTCTCGGCAGGTGAGTTCGACACCGGGTCCGGCATCAGGCCCGGTGCCGGTGCGGTGCCGGTCGTCGCCGCCGGGCCCGCCAAGTCCGTCCCCGTCCTGACCGCCCTCGTACGGGCCGGCGTCGAGGCGATCAACGCCGAGTCCCTCCTCGAACTCCACCGCGTCAGCCGGATCGCCGTCGCCGAGGGCGTCACCGCCCGGGTCGCGCTCCGCGTCAACCCCGCCGAGATCCCCATCACCGGGGCGCTGCTCATGGGCGGCGCCGCCTCGCAGTTCGGTGTCGCCGAACCCGACGTCCCCGAAGTGCTCTCCCAGGCGATGAAGCTGCCGGGCCTGGACCTCGTCGGCTTCCACATCCACGCCGCGTCCGGCAATCTCGACGCCGAGACGCACGCCGCGTACCTGCGCTGGGCCGTCGAGTGGAGCGTGCGGACCGCCCGGGAGACCGGCATCGACCTGCGCCATGTGGACATCGGCGGGGGCATCGGGGTCGCCTTCGAGGGCGAAGCGCCCTTCGACGTCGCCCGGTTCGGTGAACTGGCTGCGGAGATACGGCCCCCGGCCGGGGTGAAGGTCGTCCTCGAACCCGGCCGGTTCATCGTCGCGGACTGCGGTTGGTACGCGGCCGAGGTCACCGACGTCAAAACGTCGTACGGCGAGTCGTTCGCGGTGCTGCGCGGCGGCATCAACCACTTCCAGCTGCCCACCTCCTGGGACATCGTCCACAACGTGGCGGTGCTCCCCGTCGAGCGCTGGACCGAGGACTGTCCGCGCCCCACGGCCGAGAACACGCGCGTCACCGTCGTCGGTGAGCTGTGCACCCCCGAGGACACCCTGCTGCGGGACGTCCACATCGACCGGGTACGCGCCGGCGACCTCATCGTCTTCCCCTACGCGGGCTCCTACGGCTGGGAGTTCGCCATGCACTCCTTCCTCGGCCACCCCGTCGCCGAGCGCCACCTGCTCTGAGCCCCTCCTCATCCTCCGGAGCCATCCCATGACCGTGCCCCCCATCACCCTGCCCGCGAACGGGCGTTCCGCCGGCCCGGCGCGGGACGCCGCCCCGGACGCCGCCGCCACCGCGAACGCCATCCTCGGCCGCCAGCGCGCCAGGGAGTCCTCGGCACGCACGTACGCCCGTTCCTTCCCGATCGTCCCGGCCCGCGCGCTCGGCATGACGATCGAGGGCACGGACGGCCGCCGCTACCTCGACTGCCTCTCCGGCGCGGGCACGCTCGCCCTCGGCCACAACCACCCCGTGGCGATGGAGGCCATCCGCCGCACGATGGACAGCGGCGCACCGCTGCACGTCCTCGACCTGGCGACCCCGGAGAAGGACGACTTCACGGACGCGCTCTTCGCGACCCTGCCCGCGAAGTTCGCCGACCGCGCCCGGATCCACTTCTGCGGTCCGGCCGGTACGGACGCGGTGGAGGCGGCGCTGAAGCTGATGCAGACCGCCACCGGGCGGCGCGGCACGCTCGCGTTCACCGGGGCGTACCACGGCATGACCGCCGGGGCGCTGGCCGCCACCGGCAACGTCTCGGTGCGGGAGTCCGTCGCGGGCAGCGCGTCCGAGGTGACCCGGCTGCCGTACCCGTACTCCTACCGCTGCCCGTTCGGGGTCGGCGGCGAGCGCGGCGCCGAGCTGTCCGCCACCTACGCCGAGCGGCTGCTCGACGACCCCTCGGGCGGTGTCGTACGGCCCGCCGCGATGATCCTCGAAGCGGTGCAGGGCGAGGGTGGCGCGGTGCCCGCGCCGGACGCCTGGCTGCGCGAGATGCGGCGGATCACGAGCGAGCGGGACATCCCGCTGATCGTGGACGAGGTGCAGTCGGGAGTCGGGCGGACGGGCGCCTTCTGGGCCGTCGAGCACAGCGGGATCACCCCGGACGCGATGGTGATGTCGAAGGCGATCGGCGGCGGCCTGCCGCTGGCCGTGATCGTCTACGACCAGGACTACGACGGCTGGCTGCCCGGCGCCCACACCGGCACCTTCCGGGGCAACACCCTGGCGATGGCCACCGGCGCGGCGACCCTGCGGTACGTGACCGAGCAGGGCCTCGTCGAGCGCGCGGCGACGGTCGGCGCGCGGATGACGGCGCGGCTGGAGGGCCTGCGCCCCGAACTGCCGGTGATCGGTGACGTCCGGGGCCGTGGCCTGATGATCGGTGTCGAACTGGTCGACCCCGAGGGCCCGCTGGACTCCGTCGGTGCCCACCCGGTCGCCCCGGAGCTGGCCGACCGGGTCCGCTCGGCGTGCCTGGCGCGCGGGCTGATCGTCGAACTCGGCGGCCGCTTCGGCTCCACGGTCCGGCTGCTCCCGCCGCTGGTGATCACGGACGAGGAGACGGAAGCGGTCCTGGACCGGCTGACGGACGCGATCGCCGAGGCGTCGAAGCCCGGACGGCGTTCATGACGACGGAAGCCCGAGCACTGGTGGTGGCGGTGGACGAGATACCGGGGGAGGCCGCTCCCGCCGGGACCGGCGCGGACCGGGGAGCCACGGGGGGCCCGGGGATGTCCGGGGGCCCGGGTGCGCCGGTGGCTCCGGGTGCGCCGCCGGCTTCGGGTGCCCTGGGCACTGCGGGCCTTGCGGGTGCCCTGGGAGATGCGGGTGCTGCGGGTGCCTTGGGAGATGCGGGTGCTGCGGGTGGCTTCGGCACTGCGGGTGCTGCGGGTGCTGTGGGTTCCTTGGGAGATGCGGGTGCTGCGGGTGGCTTGGGTGCTGCGGGTGCTGCGGGTGCTGCGGGTGCTGTGGGTTCCTTGGGGGCTCCGGTGGCTGCGGGTGCTGCGGGTGCTGCGGTGGCTTCCGGTGCCGTGGGTGCTCGGCCGGCTTCCGGCACTCCTGACGCGCGGGCGACCGCGCTCTCCGGTGGCGTCAGCGGTCCCGCCGCCCTCGAACCCCTCATTTCCACCGTGCTGAGCGCCCTCACCGAGGGCGCCCGGCGCCGGGGCGGGCCCCTCGCGCCCGGCCTCCCCGGTGACGCCGCCGCAGCCGTCGCCGAGGTGTTCGGCGGTCCGTCCGCCGTCACCGGCACGGCCGCGCTCGACCGGCTCACCGAACTCCTCGCGCACGGCAGCGCCGACCCGGCGGACCCGGCCTGCGCCGCCCACCTGCACTGCCCGCCGCTCGCCGTCGCGGTCGCCGCCGACCTGGCGGTCACCGCCCTCAACCCCTCCCAGGACTCCTGGGACCAGGCGCCCGCCGCGACCGCCCTGGAGACACTGCTGCTCCAGGAACTGGCGCGGATGGTGGGATACGACTCCGAGCAGGCCGCCGGGGTCGTCACCTCGGGCGGTACGGAGTCCAACCTGATGGGCCTGATGCTCGCCAGGGACCGCGTCCTGGGAGCCTCCACCGGCCGGCAGGTCGAGCTGAGCGGGGTGCCCGGAAGCGGGCCGCGCCCGCGCATCCTCGCCTCCGCCACCGCGCACTTCTCCGTACAGCGCTCCGCCGCCCTCCTCGGTCTCGGCGAGGACGCGGTGCTGCCGGTGGCGGTCGACCGCGAGCTCCGGATGGACCCGGTCGCGCTGACCGAGGCGCTCGACGGCTGCGCCCGGCGCGGTGAACTGCCCATCGCCGTCGTCGCGACGGCGGGCACCACCGACACCGGCGCCGTCGACCCGCTGCGCGAGTGCGCCGCCCTCGCCGCCCGGTACGGCGCCTGGCTGCACGTCGACGCCGCGTACGGCGGTGGCGCCCTGCTCTCCGACCGGCTCGCGCCGCTGCTGGACGGCCTCGGCCTCGCCGACTCCGTCTCGCTCGACTGGCACAAGCTCGGCTGGCAGCCGGTCGCCGCCGGGATCTTCCTGGTCCGGCGGTCGGAGACGTACGCCTCCCTCGCGCGCCGGGCCGTCTACCTGAATCCGCAGGACGACGAGGAGGCCGGCTACCCGAGCCTGCTCGGCCTCTCGCTGCGCACCACGCGCCGCGCCGACGCCTTCAAGATCGCGGTCACGCTGCGGACGCTGGGCCGGGAGGGCCTCGGCCGGCTGGTCGACGCCTGCCACGAGCTGTCGCTGGCCGGAGCACGGACCGTGCGGGACCACCCCCAGCTGGAGCTGCACTCCGAACCGGTCCTCACCGCCTTCCTGTTCCGCTACCTGCCCGCCGACGCGTCCCGCGCCGACGAGATCAACGCCGGGCTGCGCCGCCGGCTGCTGCGCGAGGGCCGGGCGGTCGTCGGCCGCACCGAACTGCCCGGCGAGGGACCCGGCCGCGTCCGTCTCAAGCTCACCCTGCTCAACCCGCACACCACGGACGTCGAGGTCGAACGCCTGCTGCACGCCGTCGCGGCGGCCGGACGCGCCGAGGAGGACGCGCTGTGAACCCCTCCGTCCCGGCACCCGAGGCTCCCCGCTCGCCCGACCCGCTCGACCACCCGGACGCGCTGCGGGCCGGGGACGCGGCCGCCACCGAGACACTGCTGCGCGCGTACGTCCGCGAGACCGGCACCGAAGTCCCGCCGACCGGGGAGTTGTTGAAGCTGACGCTGCCCGTCAGCCGGATGGCCCTGCGCGTCCGGGTGCTGCACCGGTCCGCCACCGGCTGGCACCGGTTCGGCAAGGCCCGGGTGGTCACGTCGGACGTCGGCGCCACGTCGGATGTCGGTGTTACGGACGGGGGCGGCAGCCACGCCGCCGACACCGCGCTCGTCGCCGCCGCGCTCATCCGGGAGTCCACCGTCGGACGCGGCGCCCCGGCGCATCTGGGCGGGGACGCCGTCGGCCGGGTGCTGAACTCCGCCGCGCGCACCGCCGTACACCTCGCCCGGCGCCGGGAGGAGGACCCGGATCTCACCGGTCCCACGCCCTTCCTCGGCGCCGAGCAGGCCCTGCTGCTCGGGCATCCCTTCCACCCCGCGCCCAAGAGCCGCGAAGAGGCCAGCGACCGCGAACTGGACGCGTACTCGCCCGAATTGCGCGGGTCCTTCCCACTGCACTGGTTCGCCGCGCACCCGGAGATCGTCGTCGGGGAGAGCGCCGACGGCCGGACCCCCGCCGAAGTGCTGCGCCCGCTCGTCGCCGTTGCCGGGCTCGACCTGCCGACCGGCATGGTCGCCGTACCCGCGCACCCCTGGCAGGCGCGCGACATCCTCGGCCGTCCCGAGGTCGCGGGCCTGCTGGACGCCGGGCTGCTGCGGCCGCTGGGCCCGGCCGGTCCCGCGTGGCACCCCACCTCCTCCGTACGGACCGTGCACCGGCCCGACGCGGACGTCATGCTGAAGCTGTCCCTCGGCATGCGGATCACCAACTCCCGCCGCAACAACCTCCGTTCGGAGATGCGACTCGGCGTACGGGCCGCCCGGCTGCTGGCCACCGGACCGGCGGAGCGACTGCGCGCCGAACACCCCGAATTCGGCATCCTGCGGGACTTCGCCTGGGTGTCCGCCGGAGCCGGGGACGGTGAGACGGGTCTGGAGACCGCCATCCGCGACAACCCGTTCACCGGCGCGGGCCTGGAGGGCCTGTGCGTGGCCGGGCTCCTCGCCGAGCGCACCGGACCCGGCGACGGCACCGCGCCGCGCCACCGCGCGCTGCTGTCCGAGGCCGTCGCCCGCACGGCCCGCGCGCACACGCTCTCCACCGCCGAGGCGTCCGCCCGCTGGCTGTCCGCGTACCTCGACGTCCTCGCCGTACCGCTGATCCGCCTCCAGGCCTGGTACGGGATCGCCCTGGAACCGCACCACCAGAACACCCTCGTCGCGCTCGGCGCGGACGGCCTGCCGTGCGCCGGGTGGTACCGCGACAGCCAGGGCTACTACGTGGCCTCCTCGCGCGCCGACGACGTCGAACGGCTGCTTCCCGGCGCCGCCGACGGCCTGGAGCTGGTCTTCGACGACGCGTTCGTCGACGAGCGCGTCGCGTACTACCTCGGCATCAACAACCTGCTCGGGCTGGTGGGCGCGTTCGGGGCGCTCGGCCTCGCCGACGAGGAGGCACTGCTGCGCGTCCTGCGTGCCAGGCTGGAAGCGCTGCGCGCCACCGAGCCGGGCGCCAAGGGCCTGCTCGACCTGCTGCTCGACGCGCCCGTGCTGCGCTGCAAGGGCAACTACCTCACCTGCGTGGACGGGCTCGACGAGCTCATCGGAGACGTCCACACCCAGTCCGTCTACATCGACCTTCCCAACCCCCTCGCGGAGGCCCAGCGGTGACCGAGCAGCTCAGCAAGCCCGACGAGGCCGGGGCGCCCGGCGCCTCCGGCGTCTACGACCTGGTCGGCGTCGGCATCGGCCCGTTCAACCTCTCGCTCGCCGCGCTCTCGGACGGCGCGCGCGAACTGCGCACACTCTTCCTCGACGCGAAGCCGGCCTTCTCCTGGCACCCCGGCCTGCTCATGGAAGGGACGGTCCTCCAGGTCCCCTTCCTCGCCGACCTGGTCACGATGGTGGACCCGACCAGCCCCTGGTCCTACCTCAACTACCTGCGCGAACATGACCGGATGTTCCCGTTCTTCTTCTCGGAGCGCTTCCACATACCGCGCCGGGAGTACGACCACTACTGCCGCTGGGTCGCCGAACGCCTGCCCTCCTGCCGCTTCGACGCGCGCGTCATTGGGATCGCGTGGGACGAGAGCGCCGACGCGTTCGCCGTCACCCACGGCTCGGCGGACGGCACCACCTCGCGGGTGCTGGCGCGGAAGATCGTGCTCGGCGTCGGCACGCTGCCCGTCGTCCCCGAGCCGCTGCGCCCCCTGCTGACCTCCGCGCACGCGGGCCGCGTCCTGCACAGTGCCGACTACCGCACCCACCGGGCGCGGCTGGCCGGCCTCGACGATGTCACGGTCGTCGGGGCCGGGCAGTCCGGTGCCGAGGTCGCGCTCGACCTGCTGCGCCACCAGGACGGCGAGGGCGCGGGCGGCCCGTACGTCCGCTGGCTGGCCCGCACCCCCGCGTTCGCGCCGATGGAGTACTCCAAGCTCGGGCTGGAGCACTTCACCCCGGACTACATCCGCTACTTCCGCGCCCTGCCCGAGGAGCGGCGCGAACAGCTCGTCCGCGAGCAGTGGCAGCTCTACAAGGGGGTCAGCGAGGAGACCCTCGGCGAGATCCACGACGAGCTGTACGAGCGGACCATCGGCGGGACGCGGCCGCGCGCCGCGCTGCATCCGGGCGTGGCGATCGTGGCCGCCGAGGCGGACGGCGACGGATACCTGCT
Source organism: Streptomyces sp. NPDC051569 (assembly GCF_044454085.1). Taxonomy (NCBI): domain Bacteria; kingdom Bacillati; phylum Actinomycetota; class Actinomycetes; order Kitasatosporales; family Streptomycetaceae; genus Streptomyces; species Streptomyces sp. NPDC051569. The sequence goes on along the minus strand of NZ_JBITDJ010000024.1, from coordinate 65,601 downwards.
GACCTGCCGGCACAGCCAGCAGGACACGGTGTTCGAGGTCCGTACGTCGGCGGTCGTCTCCGCCACCGGGTACGCGGCGGGACGCCCGGCCTTCCTGGACACCATGGCCGAGCTGGTCGACTGGGACGAGAAGGGCCGCTACCAGATCGACGGCGACTACCGGGTGGCGCTCGACCCGCGCGTCTCCGGCGCGCTGTACGTACAGAACGCCGAGCTGCACACCCACGGCGTCGGCGCCCCCGACCTCACGCTGGGCGCGTGGCGCGCGGCGACGATCCTCAACGCGGTCGCCGGGCGGACGGTGCTGCGGGTGCCGGAGCGCGCGGCCTGGACGACGTTCGGGGCGCCGGGGCGTACGGGAGACACGGGCGTGACAGGTGCCTCCGGAGCGGTGTCGGCGGTCGTGCGGCCGTGAGCGCGAAGGGTGGCGACGGGGTACGCGCGGGGGCACCCGAGCGCGCCGGGCCGGTGCGGGGCGGTGCGGGGCCGGTGCCGGGCGGGCCCGCGCGCGCCAAGCCCGCGCGCGCCAAGGCGGTGCTGATCTCCATCATCGGGCTGCACCTGGTGGCGGAGACGGCGCTGACGCCGTTCCTGCCGCAGCTCTTCGACCGGCTGTACGGGATCGACGACCCGGGCGCCACCGGCCTGTACCTCTGGGTCTGCCGGATCGTCGGCCTGGCCGCGCTCCCGCTGTGGGGCCTGGCCGCCCGCCGCTGGCCGCTGCACCGGCTGGTGCTGGCGGGGCTGTGCGGCTCGGCGGTGCTGGACCTGCTGCTCGGCATGGCGCCGAGTTTCGCCGCGTACACCGTGCTCTCCACGGCCGTCGTCGCGACCAACAGCGCGCTGCTGCTGGCGTATCCGGCCTTCATCGCCGAGCATCCGGACGAGCCGGGCGACGGCGAGCGGGCCCGGCTCGCCGGAGTCGTCTCCCTGGTGATCGTCTTCCACCTGTCGGTGGTCGTGTCGACGCTGGTGGGTACGGGCGTGCTGGCGCTGCCGCAGCCGCGCGTCGGGATCTCGGCGTTCGCCGTGATGGATGTGGCGCTGGCGGTACTGGCGTACCGGGTGCTGGGGCGGCGGCCGGCCGCCGAGGCTGAGGCCGGGGCGGTGCCGGCCGCCGGGGCCGTGCCGGCCGCCGGGGCCGTGCTGGACACCGGGGCCGTGCCGGCCGCCGGGGCCGTGCCGGCCGCCGGGGCCGTGCTGGACACCGGGGCCGTGCCGGCCGCCGGGGCCGTGCTGGACGCCGGGGCCGTGCTGGACACCGGGGCCGGGGCGGCGCCGGCCGCCGGTGCCGTGCTCGGCGCCGGGGCCGCGGTGGAGCCGGTCGCCACGGCGCCCGCCCGGCCGTCCGGGCCGCGCGGCCCGCGCCTGCTCCTCCTCGCCCAAGTCGCCCTGATCGGGCTGACCTTCGACTTCGCGGTGAATGTGGCGCGGCCGTTCTTCACCGAATTCGCCGAGACGTTCGGCAGTGGCTCGGTGGGCACGGCTGCGCTCTTCTTCCTGCCGAGCGTCGCCGCACTGGCGGTCCTCCCCGCCGTCCGCAGCTGCCACGCCGCGCTCGGCGACCGGCTCCTCCCGCTGGCGCTGCTGGCCGGCGCGGCGGGCTACCTCTGGCAGGCGCTCGCCACCGACCTCCCCGGCCTGATCGGCGGGCGGGTGCTCTTCGGCGTGGGCCTGGGCCTGGGACAGGTCGCGGTGGAACTGCGGATGTTCCGCGCCACCGGTACCGCCGGACCGGCCTTCACCGCCGTCGAAACCACCCGCTCGGCGGGCCTGCTGGCGGCGCCCCTGGTGGCCACGGCGGCCGTCTCCACCGACCTGGCCCTCCCGCTGCTGGTAGCGGCGGCGCTCCAGGTGGTCGGGACGCTGCTGTCGGTACGGGGCATGCGCGGCGGCGGCCCCACGGGCCGCGCCCCGGCTGCCCCGGCCGCCCCGATTCGCCAGGCCGACTCCCCGGCGACCGGCCCCCGGGCCGCCGAGCCGCAGCCGATCGGGGCGGGCCCGGCGGGCGACGCTCCGGCCGGGACGGCCGCGTCCGCCGCCGGGCCGCGCCCCGCGCAGGCGTCCGCCGCCGGGCCGCGCCCCGCGCAGGCGTCCGCCGCCGGGCCGCGCCGCGCGCGAGTCGCTCCGGCGGGCGCGGCCCCCGGCGTCCCGTCCCCGTCGCGCGCCGCCCCCACGGCTCCGTCCCCGCACTCCGCCGTCCCCATCCCCGTGTACTCCGAGGAGAACCCCCGATGAACCACCCCACCCGCGATGCCTGGGCGCAGGCGGGCCGGCGCCTGCTGGTCAAGGCCGTTGAGGAGTTCGCGTACGAGGAGCTGCTCGTACCGGTGCCCGTCAGCGTGCCGGACAGCGCGCCCGACAGCGCCCCGGACGCCGCGCCCGGTGCGCTGAAGCCCGGTGCGCTGAAGCCCGGCGCGCGGGAGCCCGGTGCGTACCGGCTCGACTTCGGGGACGGGGTGCACTGGTCCTTCCGAGCCGTTCGCGGGACCTTCGCGACCTGGCGCGTCGAGCCCGGTTCCCTCCAGCGCCACCCCGCCGTGCCGGACGGCGAGGAGACCGGCCCCGAGCGGCTGCTGCTGGACGCGCGGACGGTCCTCGGCTGGGACGGGCCGACCACCGCCGAGGTGCTGCGCGAGCTGACCGCGACCCGGCGCGCGGACGCCGAGGCACTCGGCCGGGCGCTGCCCGCCGCCGTTCTCGCCGGCCTGGGCCACCTCGACCTGGAGGCGTACCAGGACGGCCACCCCTGCATGCTGCTCAACAAGGGCCGGCTCGGCTTCGCCGCGTCGGACGCCGCCGCGTACGCGCCCGAGGCGGCCCGTTCCGTACGGCTGACCTGGGCCGCCGTGCACCGCACGCTCGCCACCTACGCGGGTGTTCCCGGGCTCGACGCCGAGACGCTGCTGTCGCAGGAGCTGGACCCCCGGACACGGGACGCGTTCGCCGCCGCGCTGGACGAGGCGTGCGCCACGAGCGGCCTGGCCGCCGCCGACTTCACCTGGCTGCCCGTGCACCCCTTCCACTGGGACGAGGCCGTCGCCACCCTCTTCGCGCCGTACCTCGCGGACGGCCGCGTCGTGGAACTGGGCCGCAGTGCCGACCGGTACCGCCCGCTCCAGTCGATCCGTACGCTCGCCAACCTCGACCACCCGAAGCGCCGCAACGTGAAGGTGCCGCTCCTCATCCGCAACACCCTCGTGTGGCGCGGGCTGTCCACCGAGCCGACCGAGGCCGCCCCCGACGTCAGCGCCTGGCTGCACTCGGTGCGGGACAACGACCCGTACCTCCGCGACGAGCTGCGCTTCCACCCGCTCGGCGAAGTCGCCGCCGTGGCCGTCGGCCACCCGCTGTACGAGTCCGTCAAGGACGCCCCGTACCGCTACCACGAGCTGCTCGGCGCGGTCTGGCGCGAGCCCGTCGCCGCGCTGCTCGGCAAGCGCGAACGCGCCCGCACGATGGCGTCGCTCCTCAAGGTCGGCTCCGACGGGCGGACGCTCACCGGTGAGCTGGTGGCCCGCTCCAAGCTGTCGTCCCACGACTGGCTGGAGCGGTTCTTCGGCGCGCTGCTGCCGGGGCTGCTGCACTACCTCTACCGGTACGGCGTCGCCTTCTGCCCGCACGGCGAGAACACCGTCGTCCTCTTCGACGGCCACGACATCCCGATCGGCATCGCCGTGAAGGACTTCGCCGAGGACGTGAACCTGCTGCCGGGCGCCCTGCCCGAGTACCAGGACCTGTCGGAGCGCGCGGACCGCGTGCTGCTGCGCTGGCCGGCGCACGAGCTGGCGCACTCGCTGCTGAGCGCCGTCTTCGCCGGGCACTTCCGGTTCTTCGCACCACTGGCCGCCGACCAACTCGGCGTCCCGGAGGAGGACTTCTGGGCGCTGGTACGGGCCGAGATCGAGCGCTACCACGCCCGCTTCCCGGAACTGGCCGACCGCTGCGACTCGTTCGGGCTCTTCGCCCCGGAGTACGACCGCGTCGCGCTCAACCGCGAGCAGCTGCTCGGCGGCGGCTTCCACGACCGCTCCGAGCGCGACGAGGGCTTCGACGTGGTGCACGGCACGGTCACGAACCCGCTGGCCACCGCCACGTCCGTACCTGAGGAGCGGATATGAACACCACGACGACGCACGGCACGGCGGATGCCGCGACGACACGCGGCACGGCGGGGGAGCTGACGGGGTACGAGCGGCTGCGCGCCGACGCCGCCGCCGGAAGGATCGAAGAGGTGATCGTCGCCGTCCCCGACCTCCAGGGCCGGCTCCAGGGCAGCCGCCTCTCGGTGCCGTACTTCCTCGACGAGGTCGCCGGTGACGGCTTCGGCGCCTGCGTCTACCTCCTCGCCTCCGACGTGGAGATGGACACCGGCCCCGGCTACGCGATCGACGCCTGGAAGAGCGGCTTCGGCGACTTCGTCCTGCGCCCCGACGCGTCGACCCTGCGGACCGTACTGCCCTGGGACGACGGCACGGCCCTGGTCATCGCCGACGCGCACTGGCCGGGCGGCGGCCCGGTGGAGGTGGCGCCGCGCCACGTCCTGCGCTCCCAGCTCGACCGGCTGGCCGAGCGCGGACTGACCGCCTTCGCCGGTACGGAGCTCGAATTCCTCATCTTCCAGGGCTCGTACCGCAGCGCCTGGGAGTCCCGCTACCAGGGCCTGTCCACCGGGACGGCGTACAACGTCGACTACTCCCTCCAGGGGCTCGGCGAGATCGAGCCGGTCGTGCGCAGGATCCGCCGCGAGATGGGCCGCGCCGGGCTGGCGATGGAGACCGCGCGCGGGGAGTGCCACCCCGGGCAGTACGAGATCGTCTTCCGGTACGCGGAGGCGATGAGCACCTGCGACAACCACGTCTTCTTCAAGAACGCCGCCAAGCAGATCGCCGCCCAGGAGGGCGTGGCGCTCACCTTCATGCCGAAGTTCGACGAGGGAGAGGGCAACTCCTGCCACATCCACCTCTCCCTGCGCGCCACGGACGGCACGCCGGTGCTGGCGGACGAGGCGGCCGACGACGGCATGTCCGAGCTGATGCGGCACTTCGTCGCGGGGCAGCTCGCCTGCCTGCCGGACTTCGCGCTGCTGATGGCGCCGAACATCAACTCGTACAAGCGGCTCCAGCCGGGCGCGTTCGCCCCGACCGGCATCACCTGGGGCCGCGACAACCGGACATGCCCGGTACGGGTGGTGGGGGCCGGGTCCTCGCTGCGCATCGAGCACCGGGTGCCGGGCGGCGACGCCAACCCGTATCTCGTGACGGCGGCGGCGGTCGCGGCCGGTCTCCACGGCATCGAACAGCGCCTGGAACTCCCCGCCCCGCACCGGGAGAACGCCCTGGCCGACCCCTCCGTACCGAGGCTGCCGGCGACCCTGACGGAGGCGCTGCACCGCTGGGAGACCAGCGAGATCGCGGCGAAGGTCTTCGGTGAGGCGGTGGTGACGCACTACGCGCAGGCGGCGCGCACGGAACTGGCCTCGTTCGAGACGTCGGTGACGGACTGGGAGCGGATGCGGGGCTTCGAGCGCCTCTGACCTGGGCCGCCGGGGGGCCGGGACATTCGTCCGGGCCGGGGCCGCCCGATACGCGAGAGACCCCGCACGGTGATCCGTGCGGGGTCTCTCGCTGGCTCCGTTGCTGACGCGATCGCTGACGTACGGGGTGGCCGCCCGGTCTGTCGCCTGATTGCCGCGCGTTATTGCCGCGCGTTATTGCCGCGCGTTATCGCCGCGCGTTATCGCCGCGCGGCGGAGACGTAGTCCTTCTCCATCGCGTCCAGCACCTGGCCGGCGCCGGTGTACCCGATGCCCAGCATCCACAGGTTGTCGTCGACCTTGAAGGACATGCCCTTCTTCACCGCGTCCAGGTTCTTCCACAGCGGACCGCCGGTGGTGTCGGTCTCCTTGGACTTCTTCGCGTCACCGTAGGTGGAGTAGAAGATGACATCGGCGTTGGCCTTGTCGATCTGCTCCGGGCTGATGTCGAGGGAGAAGCCGGTCGTGTCCTGGTTGGCGGGGCGGCCGACCTGGAGGTCCTTGAAGATGGACCCGACGAACGTGTCGTTCAGGTAGAGGCGGGTGTCCGCGCCCTCCACGAACCGTACGAAGCCGACCTTGGTCTTCTGCGCCTCGGCGGCCCCGCCCATCGCGTCGGTCAGCCGCTTGACGTGCGCGTCGTAGTCGGCGACGACCTTCGCGGCCTCGTTCTTCCTGCCGAGGGCGTCGGCGTGCAGGTCGAAGTTCTTGCGCCAGGTCGGGCCGGTGGTGTCGGAGAAGACGGTCGGGGCGATCTTGGAGAGCGACGCGTAGCTCTTCTCGTCGCGGACCTTGCTGCTGAGGATCAGGTCCGGCTTCAGCGCGGCGATCGCTTCGAGGTTCGGCTCGGCGATGAGGCCGACGGGCTTGATGCCCTTGAGCTTGTCGGCGGGCAGGTAGGTGGAGAAGGGCGCGTCGTCGACAACGGTCGTGGCACCGACCGGCGTTATGCCCAGCGTGACGGCCGAGTCGAGCGCGTCGGTGTCGAGCACGACGACGCGCTTCGGGACGTCCTGGACCTTCACGTCACCCATGACCGTCGTGACCGTGTGCGTCGAGGCACCCCCGGCGGACGCCTCGGCCGCAGGCTCGTCGCTCTCGCTGTCGCCGCCGCACGCGCTGAGGGAGAGGGCGAACGCGGTGGCGGCGGCGGCCACGGAGATGCGGCGGGTGAAGGTTCTGGACACGGTGGGGATGCCTCCCTGACGGCTGCCCGGAGTCTTCCCGGACGTAAGTAAGGCAAACCTAACCTTAGTGCGCCGAGGGGACAAGTCACGGTCCCGTCACGGGACATGGGGACATCCGTCGGCGGTCGCGCGCACGGCCGTGGCACGGGGTGCTTTCGGGTGACGCAGGTCACGCGAGCGCCCCGCAACCCGGGCAGGGGCCGCACGTCTGTCGGGGTGGAGGCGCCTCCGATCGTTCAGTCCGTCCCACCGGTGCGGACTACCCAGCCATCGACGAAATGATTCGAGGAACGGTATGTCAGAAGCACGTCCCACCACCGCCGGACACCGTGCCGGACGCAGTGGGCTCACGGGCCGGGTCCGTCTGGTCCTGGGGGCATCCGTGGCCGTGGCCGCGCTGGCCGTCGGCGGAGCGATGGCGGCGCACGCCGACTCGTCGAAGCCGACCGCGAAGCCGTCCCCGCTCGTGACGGCCCGGACCCCGGCCCCCGCCGCGCCCGCCACCCCGGCCCCCGCCACGCCCGCCACCTCGGAGCCTGACGGTCATGCCACCCCGGCCACGCCGGCTCCCGCTCCGGCGAAGCCCACCGCTTCCGAAGAGATCTACGCGTCGAGCGAGTACGCCCACCCGGCCCCGGCGGCGTCCGCTCCGGGAACGGCGCCGACGAAGCCCGACGCGTCCGACGAGGTCCACGCGTCGGTGGTCCCCGGCCCGGAGGCTCCGTCGGTCACGGCCAAGTAGTCAGCCTCGTCAGGCTGTCGGGGCTGCCGGACGGCTACCGGCCGGCAGCCCCGTTCAGCCGTTCCGTCGTTCCGTCAGCCGTTCAGCCGTTCAGCCGTTCAGCGGTTCCGTCATTCCGCCAGTCCAGGAGACCCATGAGGACAGCGACGTACCCGGGGTTCCCGGTCGTCCCGGTCGGTGCAGTCCCGGTCAGCGCAGTCCCGGTCGGTGCCGCCCCGGGCGCGCCGCGACGCGCGTGGGGACAGCTGCTCCGCAGCCTCTCCGAGAGACGTGACCGGCAGGCGCCCGTCGACCGGCCGGGGCCCGCGGATCTGCCGGGCCCCGTAGGCCTGCCGAAGGTCATCGACCCCCCGGCGCGCGGCGGGCCTTCGGCGACCGGGACCACCATCGACGACCTCTACCACCATCGCCGGCTGGGTCTCGTCCGCCTGGCGCTGTTGCTCGTCGACGATCTGCCGACGGCCGAGGACGTGGTGCAGGACGCCTTCGCCGCGCTGTTCCGCAGACACGGCGACCGGCTGACCGGCCTGGACGACCCGGAAGCCTACGTCCGTACGAGCGTGGTCAACGGCGCCCGGTCCGTACTGCGGCGGCGCCGGACCGTACGCGCGCACGCGCCCGAACGCGAGGGCCACGCCCCGCCGGCCGAGGAGCACGTCCTGATCCGCGAGGAGCACCGGGAGGTGCTCGACGCGCTGCGCCACCTCTCCCGCCGCCAGCGCGAGGTGCTGGTCCTGCGCTACTGGTCGCACCTCACCGAGGCGCAGATCGCCGACACCCTCGGGGTGTCGTGCGGAACGGTGAAGTCCACCGCGAGCCGGGCGCTGAAAGCCCTGGGCCGACACCTGGAGGTATTCCGATGAGCGAGCCGCGACCAGGGACGGACGTGCTGGAACAGCGCCTGCGAGCGGCCCTGGAGGCCCGGTCCCTCACGGTCCACCCCCGCGATCTGCGGCGCGCGTCACCGCCGTCCGCCGGTACGGTCCGGCGCTTCCCGGTGCGCTCGGCCGTGCTGGTGCTGTTCGGCCTGGCCGCCGCGCTGGTGTGCGTACTGCTGGTCCCGGCGGAGCGGCAGCGGGTGGAGCCCGCAGGACCACCGGCCCCCACGGTGTCGCCCAGTGACCGGCCGCTCCTGACACCGTCGCCGTCGGAGAGTCCGATGGCGGCGATGCCCACCCCTGTCGGCGGCGCTGCCCTGCCGGCCGTGGGAAACGGCTGACCGACGGGTCGACGGCAGACCTCAGATGATCGGTGGCCGGCCCAGCGCGGTCATGCGCCGTACGGTGCTCCACCGCATCGGCCGCCGTGTGCCGCACGCCGTCCGCACGCCTTCGAAGAAGCCGCCGAACCACGCCCGCAGCCCGCTCACCGAACGCGTACGGGCCACGGTGAGCAGGATCCACGTGCCGAGGTAGACCGGCACGAGCGGCGCGGGCAGATGACGGCGGGCCAGCCACACGCGGTTGCGGGCGGTCATCCGGTAGAACTCGGCGTGCCGGGCCGGTGAGGTGCGCGGATGCTGGAGGACCAGCTCCGGTTCGTAACGGATCGTCCAGCCCGCGTCCAGGGCACGCCAGGCGAGGTCGGTCTCCTCGTGCGTGAAGAAGAACTCCTCGGGCCAGCCGCCGGTCTCCGCGAGCATCGCCATGGACAGCGCGTGGCCGCCGCCGAGGAAGGTGGTCACCTCTCCGCCGCGCATCGGATCGTCGACCCGCAGCCGGGGCACGTGCCGCCGCGCGGTGTACCCGGTCTCGTCCGCGATGCGGAAGCTCACGATGCCGAGCCGGGGATCGGCCTCGTACAGGTCGGCGACGCGGGTGATGACGTCGGCCTCGATGAGCAGGCCGTCGTCGTCCAGGTCCACCAGGACGTCCACGTCACCGGCGGCACGGAGGACCTCCATCGCGACATTGCGCCCGCCGGAGACCCCGAGGTTCTTCTCCAGCTCCACCCCGGTGACGCCGTCGGGCAGGGCCGGCAGCGGTGTGCCGTTGCCGACGACGACGATCCGCGCGGGGGCCTCGCGCTGCTTGGCGACGGAGTCCAGCAGGGCCCGCAGTTCAACGGGCCGGGTCCCCATGGTCAGCACGGCCACACCCACACGCGGTCGGGACACGTCCAGCTCACTCCAGCCCTGGTCAGACGACAGAACGCCGATGCTAACCGGCCACCGCCATGTCGCGGCTACGGCGACGTGCGCCTGCCGATGCCGGGAGTTCACTTCGGCCGCCCGCGCCTTGGCGGCCGCCCGCGCCTTGGCGGCCGCCCGCGCCCTGGCGGCCGCTCCCCGGGCGAGGCCGCCGGACGGCAGTAAGCGCCATGTGCACGCCAGAAGCCTTGTGGCAGACTGCCCGTATGCCGGAGCACAGGGGTCGCGAGTGAGTGAGCCGCGTTCCGCTCCGACGATCGGTCAACTCGTCCTGAGCAGACAGCTCCAGGCCCGCCGCGAACGCGCGGGTCTGACCCGGGACCAGGCCGGAAAGCTGCTGCGGGTGACGGCGGCCACCATCCGCCGGATGGAGATGGCCGAAGTCGGGCTGAAGATCCCGTACATACAGATGCTGCTGCCCGCGTACGGCGCGTCGGACGACGAGATCGCCACCTTCCTCCAGATGGCCGACGAGGCCGCCAGGCCCGGTTGGTGGCAGCGGTTCCACGACGTTCTGCCGAGCTGGTTCGGCGGCCATGTCAGCCTCGAAGAGGCCGCCAAGACGATCCGTTCCTACGAGCCGCACTTCGTGCCGGGACTGCTCCAGACCGAGGAGTACGCCCGCGCGGTCCTGACCTGCGGCGGGGTTGGCCGGCCGGATCCCGCGCGGACGGAGCGCCAGGTCGCGCTCCGGCTGGAACGCCAGTCGCTCCTGACCCGGGACGGCGCCCCGGTCTTCTGGGCCGTGCTGGACGAGACCGTACTGCGCCGCCCGGTCGGCCCGCCCGACATCATGCGCGGCCAGATCGACCGTCTGCTGGCCGTGACCGAGCTGCCGAACGTGACGCTCCAGATCGCCGAGTTCGCCGCCGGCCACCACCCCGGCACGTACAGCCCGTTCGTCCTCTTCCGCTTCGCCGTCCCCGAACTGCCCGACATGGTCTACGTCGAGTACCTGACGGGCGCGCTCTACCTCGACAACGCGCGCGAGGTCATGGAGCACATGGAGGCGATGGACCGCATGGTCGCCCACGCCGAATCCGCCCGCAGGACCAGGGAGATCCTCTCCGAGTTCCGTAAGGGACTCTGAACGGCCGTCGCCGCGCGCGCGGCCCGGCATGGCCGTTCACCGAGGTCACGTCCGGCATCGGAGCACTCTCCGAGGTGGAGTGCGCGATCTGCGTGCGAGAGACCGGGCTGAGGTGCCTTCCCGGCGCCCCGGGTGAGGGGCGGCCGCCAGGAGCCAACCGGAGGCGTCGCCTCCTGGCGAGCGGTGGCTTCACCGGCCCCGGGGGTCGGTTCGTGGAATTCGTGGAAGGCGTGTCCTTGACCACGTTCTCGCCGACCGGATCCCGGTCGGCGACGCACGCGTAGACCGGACATACGCGCAGGCCGGACGCACGCCGGGACCGGACGCACACCTGAACAGACGGCGTCGGGATATCGCCCTTTCCCTGACACAGGGTGATGAATCGCTCGCAATGCGTCCATCGTCGCAGCTCACGGGTGGTTTCACGGCTCTTCCACGTGCCGATTTTCCGCGCGGTTCATGAGTGAGTCAAAAGCATTTACATCCCCGGCCGTAGCGGTGTAAAAGGTACATTCATAAGCAAGCGGGGCTATTTGCCCGATGCTTATTCATGCCGGGCCCGCCACGCGGCGAACGGCAGATCTTGCTCCGCAGGCCCTGTGTCGGCCTTACCGAAGCACCCCACCATTGCTCAGAAGGGAGTCTCCATGGCCATGCTGCTCTACCGTCTTGGAGCCCTCAGCAGTCGCAACAAGTACCGGGTGCTTGCCGGCTGGCTGGTCGCTGTTGCCGCCGTCGCCGCACTCGGCGTCCTCTTCGGCGGGACCATGGTGTCCGCCCGGTCGATCCCGGGCTCACCCGCCCAGGTCGCGCTGAACACCATGGACCGCCACTTCCCCGGCTCGGACAACCAGAGCGCCGAGATCGTCCTCCAGGCGCCGCGAGGGCATGTCCTCGACGAACCTGACCTGCGGACCCCCGTCAACGCGGGGCTGGCATCCGCCGCACACGTGCCCGGGGTGACCTCGGTCAGCAGCCCGGCGGCCCAGACCTCGCCCGACGGCCGTACCTCCGTCGTGCAGGTGATCTTCTCGACGCCGAAGGACGGGACGGTCCCGGCGCGGACGCTGGACGGGCTCAAGCAGACCGGAGCCCAGGCCGAGCGGGCCGGAGCGTCCGTGATCTTCGGCGGTGACGCCTTCAAGGAATCCCCGTCCGCCATCAACATGACCGAGATCATCGGTGTGCTCGTGACGCTGGTGATCCTGGTGATCACCTTCGGATCGATGCTCGCGGCCGGACTGCCGCTGCTGACCGCCATCCTCGGCGTCGCCGGGACCATGATGGCCATGATCGGCCTCTCCTCCGTCGTCGGCATCTCCAGCACCGCCCCGGTCATGGCGATGATGCTCGGCCTGGCCGTCGGCATCGACTACGCGCTGTTCATCGTGTCGCGCCACCGCTCCCAGCTCGCGCAGGGCATGCCGGTGCAGAAATCGATCGCCAAGGCCACCGCGACCGCGGGCAGCGCCGTCGTCTTCGCCGGGACGACCGTCGTGGTCGCGCTCGTCGGACTCACGGTCGCCCGGGTCCCCATGCTGACCTCGATGGGCCTCACGGCGGCGGGAGCGGTCACCGTCTCCGTACTGCTCGCGCTCACCCTGCTCCCCGCGCTGCTCTCCATGGCCGGCGACCGGCTCATACCGAAGCCGGGATCACGCGCCGCCCGCCGGGAAACCCGCACCGAAGCCCCCACCATGGGCACCCGCTGGGTCACCGCCGTCACCCGCCGCCCCAAGGTGGCCGTCGTCACCGTCGTCCTCGGCCTCCTGGTCCTCGCGATACCGGCCCTGCAACTGAGGCTCGCCCTCAACGACAACGGCTCGGAACCGAAGGCGACCGCCACCCGGCAGGCCTACGACACGGTGTCCCATGCCTTCGGGCCGGGCGCCAACGGACCGCTCATCGTCCTCGTCGAGGGCGCTCCGGGCGGCGAGAGCAAGGTCATGCCGACCGCCGACCGGCTGGTCAAGGAACTCGACGGCACCAAGGGCGTCGCCTTCGCCAGCCCCGCCCAGCCCTCGCCCGACGGCCAGGCCGCCCGCATCCAGGTCATCCCGACCACAGGACCGCGCACCTCGCAGACGAGCCATCTCGTCGGGCAGCTGCGCGATCTCACGGAGAAGGCCCAGAACGACAGCGGCACCACGGTCGCGGTCACGGGCATCACGGCGATCAGCGTCGACATCGCGACGAAACTGAGCGGCGCGCTTCTCCCCTTCACCATCGTCGTCGTGGGTATGTCGCTCCTGCTGCTCATGGTGGCCTTCCGCTCCATCGCCATCCCCATCAAGGCCACGCTCGGCTTCCTGCTCTCGGTCGGCGCGTCCTTCGGGTCGATCGTCGCGGTCTTCCAGTGGGGGTGGCTGTCCGATGCGCTCGGGGTGCCCAGCACCGGACCGATCGCCAGCTTCGTCCCGATCCTGGTGATGGCCGTGCTCTTCGGACTGGCCATGGACTACGAGGTGTTCCTCGTCTCCTCCATGCGCGAGCGCTACGTGAAGACCCGCGACAGCCACGACGCCATCGTCACCGGCGCCCGTCACTCCGCCCGGGTCGTCACCACCGCGGGCCTCATCATGATCGCGGTCTTCGCGAGCTTCATGTTCAAGCGGGACCCGAACAGCATGCCCATCGCGCTCGCACTCGGCTTCGGCGTGCTGGTCGACGCCTTCGCCGTCCGCATGACCCTGGTACCCGCCGTCCTCAAACTGCTCGGCGACCGGGCCTGGTACCTCCCCCGCTGGCTGGACCGCATCCTGCCCTCGGTCGACGTCGAAGGAAGCGACGTCGACACCGACCACGCCGGAACCACGGCACCGGCGAAGGAGCCGGCGCTCCACGCCTAGCTCCACGCCTAGTTCCACGCCTGGACGTCGCCGGGAACGGCACTGGTCTTCCGCTCGAACCGGGCCGGACCAGGGCACGGTGCCGGGGCTCGCGAGCCCTGGCGGGATCCGGACGAGAGGTCCTGGACCGGGTGATCCGGTCCGGGGCCTCTCGTCGGCGGTTTCCCGGGCCGCTCCTCAGTCGTGCGTGGACCGGCGGCCGCCGACAGGGTCCACGGCCCGGCCGTCTCCGGTGACCTGTGAAGCCGGGGTGGCCGGCGTCGTGGTGACCGGTGTGGTGGCCGGGGTAGTGGTGATGGCCGGGGTAGTGGTGGTGGCCGGGGTGGTGATGATCGGGGTGGTGCCGACGGGTCCGACGAGCCTGTCGAAGAGCGCGCGGCCGGCGACCATGGCGGTCCGCATCGCCTCGGCGTCCGCCTCGCCCGCCTCAGCCCTCCGGGCCGCCGCGTGCAGCAGCCGGCCGTCCTCCACCCGCTCGGGATGGTGCACGGACAGGGCTGCGAACTGCAGGTCGCGGGGATCGGCGGGAAAGCCGAGGTCCGTCGCCAGCCGGCTCAGCAGCTGATCGGCGCGCGTCGCGACCGCGCCCGGGCAGTCGATGAACTGCTCCTGGAGGCCGTCCCATTGGGCCGCGTACTGCTCGCGCCGCGCCACGGGCAGTGTCTGTATGCGCAGGCCGTGGAAGCGCCGCAGCCGCTCGCCCAGCTCCCGCCCGGCCGCCCTGGCGTCCCCGCCGTGGAGGGCGCTGACCCGGTCGAACTCCGGGCCGAAGCGACGCCGTAGCTCGCGGGTGCCGGCCTGCCTCGCCGGCCGGGCGAGCAGCAGCGCGGTGATGATGGCCACCGCCGCACCGAGGATGGCGAGCGTGATCACGGACATGGGTCCCGCCTTTCGCAGAGCCTCCCTCACGTGCCCTCACGCGAGGCTTCTGTTACAGAGTGTTACCTCGGCGGCGGGCCGTAAACGCGCTCCGTGATCGGAAGGGCCGTCACAGATCGGAAGGGCCGTCACATGAGACCGGGTTTGGCCGCCGAACACCCGGGCAGGCGAACTCCCGTCAAGGAAACGGCTCGCAGCGAAAGCAACAGCGAAGGAGCGCGACCATGACCACCGAGAAGAAGACTTCCGCGAAGGCCCAGCAGGCCAAGGGCGCCGTCAAGGAGACGGCCGGCCGCGCGGTCGGCAATGAACGCCTGACCGCCGAGGGCCGGACCGAGCGCGCCACGGGCGATATGCGCCAGGCCGGCGAGAAGGCCAAGGACGCGTTCAGGCGATGACCGCCCCGTACCGCCCCTTCGGCAGTGGGGGCCGGGCGTGCAGAGATTCGGGGTGATGGCCCCGCGGACGATTCCGCGGGGCCATCACCCGTTTCGCACGGGCCGGTCATCCGCCCGGCGGGCCTGCCGGGCGGATGACCGCTCGGGGACGCCGCAGGCGCCCACCCACACGCTGGTGATCGCGCTGATGTACCGCGCCCCGCAGCGGTCCGAGGGCACCACCAGCTGACTGCCCGCCGACTCCAGGCTCCGCCCGTCCAGGGCCGTGGCCAGCAGGATCGGCACGTCGCCGAAGTCGGCGTCGATCTCCGCCCAGGACAGCACCGTATGGTGGCCGTCCCCGCCGGTGACGGCGAGCAGGAAGCGGGAGCGGTCCTTGCGCCGCCGGGCGTCGAACGCGGGCCGCGCCGCGCCGACGACGTCCCGGAGCAGCGGCCCTTCGAAGATGTGGTGCCGGGGCCCGTCCGTGGCGCAGTCGAAGACCACGTCGGCGCGGTGCTGTTCCCACCGATCCCGCAGGTCCGCGACGGACAGGGAGGCCGGGTACGCGACCTCGCCTCGCAGGAGAAGGCAGGAGCTGCGGAGCGGGCTCATCGGATTCCCCCTCGGAAGGGCCGCCCGCGCCGCGTGCGCGTGACGGCCGTATCCAGGTGATGCCCGGCCGCCGGTCGGCGGAACCTCATATACCAGCCAAGGCCCTTGTTCCGCCTCGCTCATGTGAGGCGTTCCCCCCGAACAGGGTCCTCACAGGCGGGACTTCACCGTCGGGGGCCTTACGGTCGCGGCAACACGCCCTGGCGGTCGATGTGCACGTCGGTCGCCTTCACCCGCGCGGTGACCGTCGTACCGACCTGGATGTCCAGTTCCTCGACGGCCTCCCGGGTCACCAGCGACACCACCCGGTGCGGCCCGGACTGGATCTCCACCTGGGCGACCACGTCATCGACCACGACGGCGGTCACGATCCCGGCGAAGGAGTTGCGGACCGAGGTGAGCACCTCGTCCGGCACCGGACGCGGCCCCGCCGCACGGTCCTTGGCGAACGCGGCGAGGCTCGCGCCGTCGATCACGCGGCTGCCCGAGCCGTCCCGCTCCATGACCAGCTGCCCGCTGTCGGCCCACCGGCGGACGGTCTCCGGACTCACCCCGAGCAGCCCCGCTGCCTGGCCAATGCTGTACGACGGCATCCGGGCACTTTACGGGGTCGTACGGCGAGGGGCCCGGTCGACAGCTCGCCGACCGGGCCCCTCGCCGGTGCCGTACGCCCGTCAACCGGCGCCGTACACCTCAGGCGACACCTCGCGTGACACCTCAGGCGACACCTCACGCGACACCTCGCGTGACACGTCACACCTCGCACCTCACGCCTGGCAGGCGGTCAGTCCGTCACCTCGATACGGCCGTTGGCCGCGCTCCCGTTCGCCTCCGTCGCGGGCACGGCCCCCGTCGCCGGCGCCGGTACGACGGCCTTGCCCGCCGTCCGGCCCGCCGTCATGCCCTTGAGCAGCTCCGCGAGGTCGACCCCCGTGGTGGAGCTGAGGAGTTCGACGCCCTGAGCGACGTTGTCCGCGACGGTACGCGCCAGCTGCCCGGCGCCGTCCGTCGAGATCACCGTCATCTTGTCCACCGCGCTGAGCGGCTCGGACGCCTTCGCCACCACCTGCGGCAGCACCTCGACGAGCATCTGGAGGACAGCCGCGTCGCCGTACCGCGCGAACGCGTCCGCCTTCTTGTGCATCGCCTCCGCCTCGGCCGCACCCTTGGCGCCGATCGCGGCGGCCTCCGACTCGCCCTCGATCCGTACGGCGGCCGCGAGCGCCGCGCGGTGCGCCTTCTCACCCTCACCGGTCAGCCGCGACCGTTCGGCGTCGGCCTCGGCCTGCTTGACCTGGGCGATTCGCCGGGCCTCGGCCTCCTGCTCGGCCTGGTAGCGGGCCGCGTCGGCGGGCTTACGCACCTGGGTGTCCAGGACGCGGTCGGTCAGCGCGGCCTGGCGCTCGGCGACCTTCTCCTGCTCGCTGAGCACCTCCTGCTCCCGCGCCGCCTGCGCCAGCGGGCCGGCGGCGGCCGCGCGCGCGGCCGCCTCGTCCGTCTCCGCCTTGATCTCGGCCTGCTTCAGGTAGAAGGTCCGCTGGGCGATCGCGATCTCTTCCTCGGCCTTGAGCCGGGCCTGTTCGGCGGCGCGGCGCGCCACCGCCTCGGCGATGTCGGCCTCCTGCTTGGCCCGCGCGGCCTCGGGGCGGCCGAGGTCCTCCAGATACGAGCCCTCGGTGGTGATGTCCTGGATCTGGAACGCGTCCAGGACGAGCCCCTGCCCGGACAGGCTCGCCTCCGCCTCCTCCGCGACCTGCCCGGCGAACGCGGCCCGGTCGCGGATGATGTCCTCGACCGACATACGGCCGACGATGGAGCGCAGCGCGCCGGACAGCACTTCCTGGGTGAAGCCGACGATGCCGCCCTGCTGCTGGAGGAACCGCTGCGCGGCGGCCCGGATGGAGTCCTCCGTACCACCGACCTTGACGATGGCGACGCCTTCGAGGTGGGCCTTGACGCCGCGCAGGGTGACCGCGCCGCGCACGGCGACCGGGATGTGCCGGCTGGACAGGTCGAGCGTGAACTTCTGCTGCACGAACGGGACGACGAAGACGCCGCCGCCCACCACGACCTTCTGGCCGCTGACATCGGTGAACACCCGTCCGGTGGACGGGTCGGTGGCCTGCTTGCCGCGGCGCCCGGTGACGATGAACGCCTCGCTGGGCCCGGCGACCTTGTAACGCGTGATGACGACCAGTGCCAGCAGGACGACGAGTACGACGACCCCCAGCACGGCGATGACGACTGGACTCATGGCTCTCTCCCCTTCGGTTCGCGGGAGGTCCCGCGAGATGGTGCGGTGACGATCGGTGTCGGCGTCCGGCGTTCGAGACGATCAGCGTCCGGCGTTCGACGGGGCGGCCGACGGTTCCGGCCACGGCTTTTCGGCCGACAGGTTCCGGCTACGGCCCGGCGGGAGGCGGTCAGCGCTGAACGAGCCGTACGGAGACCGATGTCGCGGACAGCGTCGACTCCACCCACACCTCGGCGCCGTACTCCACGGGCTGTGCGCACTTCGCGCTGAACTTGACGGGCTGTCCGCCGAGCCGCAGCATCACTTCGCCGTATCCCGAGACCGGAATCGCGGTGACCACCGTCCCGGTGGTGCCCACCAGATCGTCGCCCCGAGGCGTGGCGGTGGTCTGATCGCGCATCAACGCCCGGCTGAACTTCCAGGTCAGCCAGGCGGCCCCGAGACCCGCCACCGCCCCCGTGACGACGGCGGGCCCGGGACCGAGATCGGTGGTGCCCAGCACGATCGCGCCGCCGAAGCCGAGCATCGAGACGAAACCGGCGATGACGGGCAGCGACAGCAGACCGTCGAAGATCCCGTCCAGCGCGCCGACCCCGTCGAAGAGACCTTCCAGTACCCCGTCGAAGACGAGCGACAGGGCGAGAAGCACGATCCCCGCGATGCCGAGACCAAGAAAAAATGTCATCGGACCCACCTCCCCCATTGCTGCGGGTTCCCCTTGACCGCAACGATCTTCTCATCCCCGGGCAGTCGAGGACATTGCCGGAACCCGGCAGTCTTAACGCGTTCTTGATGCCGACTCCACGAACGTCTCCGCGGGCCAGTTCAGCAGCCTGGCCCCGATCACCGCCGTCTGCAAGGTGTAGCGATGCACGGGATCGGCCGGGTCCGCGCCCGTCAGCTGGTGAATCCGCTCCAGGCGGTACGTCAGCGCCCTTACGCTCAACGACAGCCGCCGCGCCGCCTCGGCGGCCACACACCCCGCGTCGAAGTAGGCGGTGAGCGTGTCGATGAGCGGCTGGGCGCCGCCCCGCGCGGCCTCCAGCGGGCCGAGCGCGCTGACGACCAGCTCCGTCAGGGCCTGCCGGTCGCGGGCGAGGACCGGATAGACGAGCAGGTCGGCGGCGTGCAGCACGGGGTCCTCCAGGTCGAGACGCTCGGCGAGGTCGAGGACGTTCAGCGCCTCCTCGTACGAGTGCACCACCCCTCCCACCCCGGGCTGCGGGCGCCCGATGGCGACCCGGCCGCCCTCGGTGGCCGCGTACGCCCGCTTGGCGAAGTACCGGAGCACCTCGTCCTGGTCCCCCGGCGCGACACACACCAGCCGGCCGGCCTTGGTGGTCAGGAGAATGCTGCGGTCACCGAACCGCCCGATGAGGGCCCGCTCCACGGCCCGGGGCACCTCGTGCCCTTCGTCGTACGCCTCAGGTCCCTCGGCGACCGCCACGGTGTGCGCGTGCGCGAACCGCAGCCCGAACCGCTCGGCCCGCTCCGCCAGCCGCGTCAGATCGCTGCGCCCGTACAACAGGTCGTCGATGAACTCCCGCCGCGCCGTCACCTCCTGCCGCACCGCCAGCCGCTGCGCCCGCTCGTACCCCTCGGCGAACGCGTCCACGGCCTGCTCCACGGCGGCCAGCACGCTGTCGAACGTGTTCATGGCGGCCATGGTGCTCGTGGCGTCCGTGCCGCTCGTCGCGTTCATCTCGGGCCAGTGCGCCCGCGCGGCGGCGAGATGCGCCCCGACGAGCCCCCGCAACCCGTACCCCGCCTCGGCCGCCCGCTCCCCGAGCGCCCGCCGCCCCCGGATCTCCTCCCGGGTGAGGCGCCGCCCGGTGGCGGCGACGGCCGTGAGGATGCGGGGATATCCCTTCAGATACTCCTCGGGTATCCGCTGCCCGTGCCCTGTCATCCCTGCCCCTTCTCACGTGCGGCCATCCCTGCCCCTTCTCACGTGCGGCGCGCTCGCACCTCGGTACAGATTGTCGTGCCTCATGGGCCGTCGACGCCCCCGTGGTGCCCCCGGCTTCGCTCAGGCCGCACCTGGACCGCGCTCAGGCCGCGTACCCCGGCCCGCGTTGTTAGCGTGGAAGTACCCGATCCGACGCGAGGCGAGACCATTGGCCAAGCTGACCTCAGTGAACGTGGGAATGCCGCAGGACGTCGCCTGGAGCGGGCGGACCGTGCGTACCGGGGTGTGGAAGCGGGCCGTCACCGGGCCCCGGATGGTGCGGCGGCTCAATATCGACGGAGACGGCCAGGGGGATCTCGCCGGACACGGCGGGGAGTCGCGGGCCGTGCTGGTCTACCAGACCGACTCGTACCGGTACTGGGCGAAGGAACTGGGCCGCGACGACTTCGTGCCCGGACAGTTCGGGGAGAACTTCACGGTCGACGGTTTGCCGGACGACGAGGTCCGCATCGGTGACCGGTACCGCGTCGGCGGTGCCGTCCTTGAGGTCAGCCAGCCGCGCGTGACGTGTTACCGGGTGGGCCTGCGGATGGGCGAGCCCCGGATGGCCGCCCTGCTCGTGTCCCACCGGCGGCCCGGCTTCTATCTCCGGGTGGTCACCGAGGGGGAGGTGGAGGCCGGGCAGGAGATCGTCAAGGTCCACTCCGATCCCGCCGGGATGACGGTCGCCGAGATCGACGCGCTGCTCTACCTGCCCGGGCACCCCCGGGACGGCGTCGACCGCGCGCTGCGCGTCCCGGCCCTGAGCCCCGGCTGGCGGACTTCGCTGGAGGCCCTTCGCGAACAGGCGGACCACCAGCCCGCCGGGACGAGCGGTGCCGGGGCCGGCAACGCGGGGCTGGCGCAGGCCGCGAGCGGTCCGCCGCCTGCCTGGGCCGGATTCCGGCCGCTCACCGTCACCCGGATCCGCGCGGAGAGCCGCAGCGTCGTCTCCCTGTGGCTGGCCGCCGCCGACGGCTCGCCCCTGCCACCCCCGCTGCCCGGTCAGGCCCTCACGCTGCGGCTGCCGCCCCGGAACGGAGAGGGGACGGGGGACGGAGAGGGGGCTGGGGACGGGGCGCCGCTGATCCGTAACTACTCGCTCTCCGGCCGGCCCGGCGCCGCCCGGTACCGGATCAGCGTGAAGCGGGAACCGCACGGAGCGGCCAGCGGGCTCCTCCATACGCGGGTGAGCGTCGGCGACACCCTCGACGTCGGGGCGCCACGCGGCACGTTCTTCCTCAGGGACGGCGAGGGGCCGGTGCTGCTGCTGTCCGCCGGGGTCGGCGCCACGCCCGTCATGGCGATGCTGCACGCGCTGGCCGACGCGCGGTCGGCGCGGCAGGTGTGGTGGCTGCACGGCGCGCGCGACGGTACGGAGCACCCCTTCGCCCGGGAGAGCCGCGCGCTGCTCGACCGGCTGACGGACAGTCACTTCTTCGTCTGTTACAGCCGTCCCTCGGACGACGACCGGGCGGGCCTCGACTACACCGCCCGGGGGCGGCTATCCGCCGGACTCGTCGGCGGGCTCGGGCTGCCGGCGGACGCCGACGCGTATCTGTGCGGCCCCACGGCGTTCATGAGCGACCTGACGGCCGCGCTCGGCTCGGCGGGGCTGGACGGCGGCCGGATCCACACGGAGGCCTTCGGCGCGGAAGCGGGTCTGACGCCCGGGGTGGTCTCCGGGGCCGGGGCCACGCGCGCGCCGCACCAGCCCGACGATCACCCGGGCACGGGCCCGGAGGTGTCCTTCGCCCGCACCGGCCTCACCGTCCCCTGGAGCCCGGACCGGGAGAGCCTTCTCGAACTCGCCGAGGCGTGCGACGTACCCACCCGGTGGGCCTGCCGTACGGGGATCTGCCACACCTGCGAGACGGCGCTGCTGTCGGGCGACGTCGACTACTCCCCGGAACCGATCGACGAGCCGGCCACGGGCGATGCGCTGATCTGCTGCTCGCGGCCTGCCGGGAGCGTGGTTCTCGACCTGTGAGGTGGGACGTTCGCCGCCGGTGCGTAAACCGCGCGGAGGCACGCTGGTGCCAAGGACGCCCGATCCGTCGCGCGTGCTGTTACATCTCCCGAAGCGGAATGTTTCCCTCGCCTCGGGAGGTGGCGCCTTGCCCGACAGCCCCAGCGATCCCGTGCCTTCCGGGGGTGCTTCTTCCGGCGGCGTCCCCTCCGGCGGCGTCCCTTCCGGTGGTGCTTCTCTCCGTCGCGTACCTCCCCGCCGTCGCTCCGAGCCGCTGCAGCGGCTGCTGTTCGGCGGCGTGTACGGGACCGTGCTCGCCAGCACTCTCGCGTCCGCCCTGGGGCACGACAGCGGGCCGGCGGATCCTGGATACGACGTGGTCTGGGTGCTGTTGGGGGCGCTGACGTCGGCGATGGCACACGGTTACGCCCATGCCATCGCCCACCAGGTGGCCGACCACGCGCCGATCACGGCCAACGCCGTGCGTTCCATGCTGACCGAGTGGCCGCTGGTGGTCGCCGTGCTGCCCACCGCGGCGGCGCTGCTCGGCGCGTACGTGGGGTGGTGGGGGGAGAACGCCGCGATCAATTTCGCCCTGACCCTGAACACCGTGGCGCTGTTCGGCTGGGGTTTGTGGGCGGCGCGGGTGGCGGGCCGGGGCTGGCCGGCATCGTGCCGGGCCGGAGGGGTGGACCTGCTGCTCGGGCTGGTCATCGTGGGGGCGAACGCGCTCAGCCACTGAGTCGTCCGGTCGACCGGTCCGCCGCCACCCCGGACCGCGCTATGTAACACGTTTCGCAAAACCGCAGCTCAGAGCCTGTGTCCGAGATATCCCGGCAAAGGCTGATTCAGGGCTGTTTACATGACGTGACGATCAAAAACAGGGAACATCTGGGTTTCCTCCTTCCCTCCCGGTAGTTGAGATGTGAACGTTTGCCCGGCTGTCGATCAATTGCGCGGCTATCGCTTGCGCACTCGAAAGTGAGGTCAGGCACTCGTGGAGATATCAAGACCCATGCGGACGCGTCTGCGTCCGCTCGCCGGAGGAGTCGCGGGACTGGTGGCGCTGAGTACGCTGTCGGTGCTCGGGGCTCCGGTGGCTTCCGCCTCGACCGGACCCGACGCGTCCGTGGTGCGCTCGGGCGACGGATGGACGGTGACCCGGGCCGCCGGCGGATACGTCGTGTCGCTGGAACTGGACACGGCTCTTCCCGTCAAGAGCGACCTGCCCGAACTGGTGGCCGACGGCACGGACCTCGGTCCGGCCGTGGAGTCCGTCGACGGGCACACCCTGACGGTCACGACGGCCGACGCCTCGGTGGCCGAGGCCAAGAAGATCACCTGGCGCTGGTCCACCGGCGGCAACAGCACCGCCACCGGCCCCACCACGCTGCTGTCGGCCTCGGCCCAGGCGAAGGCGCGGAAGCTGACCGAGGCCACGGCCCAGGCCGGCGCCGGCGCGAGGGTGAACGGGAGCGCGAGCGGTATCGGCGGTTCGGGGACGACAGCCGACGATCCGACGACCATCGGCACCGGGTCCTACACGATCGCCGACTACAACTTCGGCGCCCAGTCGATCCCGCTCGCGGGCATCGGCGGGATCCGCGGCGAGTTCGAGGGCCGTATCTACCTGCCCACCGACGGCAAACCGCACCCGGTGGCGATCTTCATGCACGGCCGCCACAGCTCCTGCTACAACACCACCACCCTCCGGGGCGCGAGCGGCTGGCCCTGCGCGGCGGGCACGGCCCCGATCCTCAGTTACGCCGGGTACGACGGCGCCGCCGAGGCACTGGCGGCGGACGGCGTCACCGTGGTGTCGATTTCGGCGAACGCGATCAACTCCAACGACAACCAGCTCGCGCCGGACAACGGTGCGCGGGCTCGCGGGCAGCTCGTCCTCGACACGCTGACCATGCTGAAGAAGGCCAACGCGGGCGAGGCCATCTCGTACCGCGACGCGGCGAGCGGCCAGGACGTCTCCCTGGAGCAGGCGCTGACCGCCGGGGACGCCACCTACCCGGGCGGTACGGTGACACCGGCGCGGCTCGTCGGCTCCATGGACTTCGGCTCGATCGGGCTGATGGGACACTCGCGCGGCGGCGAAGGCGTCGTGGCCGCCGGGGCGCTCAACGCGGCTCTGCCGCAGCCCTGGAACATCACGTCCGTCCTGCCGCTGGCGCCGGTCGACTTCACCCGCACCACCCTGCCCGACGTGGCCACCACCACGATGCTGCCCTACTGCGACGGCGACGTGTCCGACCAGCAGGGGCAGCACTTCTACGCGGACTCGCGGAACGCGTTCTCCGACAACGTGCTGCGCTCCGACGTCTGGGTCATGGGCGCCGACCACAACTTCTTCAACTCCTGGTGGACCCCGCCGTCCCCGGGCGGCTCCGACGACTGGTCGAGCGCCGGTGACGCCGTGTGCGGGACGAACGCCACGGCCCTGGCCTCCGGCAAGAACATCCGCCTCACCGCGGAGCAGCAGTACCAGGTGGGCGCCGCGTACATCTCCGGGTTCTTCGAGGCGACCCTCGGCGGCCGGAGCCAGTTCCGGGCGCTCTTCGACGGCTCGCAACTGCTGCCGCCCTCGGTGGCCGGCTTCGCCGATGTCCGTACGGTGGCGCAGCAGCCGTCCTCCACGCGCCGCGACGTCACCTCCTTCATGACCACGAGCCCGCTGATCGGCACCTCGGCGACGGCGGCGGCGACGATCTGCGCCAACAAGTCCGGGCGCACCGTGCCGCAGCCGTATCCGCTCTGCACCAACCCGGGCAGCACCCTCACCAACCAGCAGCTGCCGTACTGGACTCCGGCGTCGTTCGCGCCGAACGTGCCGCTGAACGTCATGACGCACCTGACCTGGACTGCCACGACCGGCTCGCTCGGCGTGACGCTGCCGGCCGCCCAGCAGAACGTGTCGGGCTACGACGAGATGACCGTCAGCATGTCGCCGGACGAGAGCGTCACCACCGGCACGGACATGACGCTGAGCGTGGCCGACTCCGCCGGTCGCACCTGGAGCGCTCCGGTGTCCGGGCTCAACCCGTGGGGCGTCACCAGGATGCCCGCCAGTGGGGCTTCGCAGCTGGGCAAGATCGTGCTCCAGCAGGTACGGGTCCCCACCGCGACGCTCGCCGCGGCCGGGCTCGACCTGACGCACGTCACCCGGGTCACCTTCACCGGGGCCGTCGGCGCCGACGGTGTGCCGGCCGGCGGCGTGTACCTCTCCGACCTCGTCTTCGGTGACAAGGGCCTGGGCACACCGGGCGCGCGGAAGCGGACGAGCGTCAATGTCGCGTCGACCGTGACCGAGGAGGGCAACGGCCCGGGTGCGGCCGGGGCCGCCGTGTACCTGTCGGAGGCCAGCACCTCCCCGGTCTCCGCGTACCTCACGGTGGTCGGTTCGGCGACCGGCAAGGTCGGGCTCGCCATGCGGAAGGTGACCTTCGCCCCGGGGACGACCTGCCAGGTCGTCGACATCCCGGCGGTGGGCGACAGCCTCGCCGGAGCGGCCGCCACCACCGCGTACAAGCTCGGCGTCTCCAACTCCGCCAACGCGGTACTGGGAGAAGCCGACTTCGGCACCATCACGGTGCGCGAGGACGACGGTCTGACCGGGACGGCGGTCGCCGCACCGGCGGCAGGCGTCCAGGGTGACGCCTGCGCCGAGTACGAGGCGCTCTCCCGGCCGGGCACGCTGAGCGTCAGCGACGCCAGGCCGGAGCCGGGGGCCACGGTCACCGTCGGCGGTTCCGGCTACCGCGACGGGGAGAGCGTGGCGTTCACGCTCGGCTCGGCGGTCCTCGGCAGCGCGGTCGCCGCGAGCGACGGCACGGTGTCCTTCCAGGCCGCAGTCCCCGCAGAACAGCCCTACGGGACCGCCACCCTCAGCGCGACCGGTGCGGGCTCCGGCTACACCGGGACGGCGGGTGTCGAGGTACTCGCCACCACCGCGACGGCGCTCGGCCTCAGCCCGACCGCGCCGAAGATCGGCGAGGCGGTCACCTTCACGGCGACGGTCGCCGGTCAGGGCACCGAGGGCGGGACCGTGACCTTCCGGAACGGCACCGCCGTCCTCGGCACGGCCAAGGTCACCGGCGGCTCCGCCTCCCTGAAGGTGGCGGCCGGCTTCAAGGACGGGACGCACAGCTTCACCGCGGCCTTCGGCGGCACCGCGACCTCGGACACCTCGACGTCGGATCCGGTGCAGCTGGTGCTGACGAAGGGCCAGAGCTCCATCGCCATGGCCCTGGTGTCGAAGTCGGCGAGCTACGGTCACGCGGCCTCCGGTGTCTTCTCGGTGGCCGGGGCGAAGAACGGCACGGTGACCGTGTCGTACGGGACCGGATCGCTGACGGCGAAGGTCGGGTCGACCGGGGCGGGCACGTTCACGCTGCCCGCGTCGCTGTCCGTCGGCGCGCACACCGTGTCCGTGCGCTTCACAGGCACCGACACCGTGGCCCCCAGCGGCATCGCGTCGCAGAAGCTCACGGTCGTGAAGGCGAAGACGACGACGTCGCTCACGCTCTCCAGGACCAAGCTGGGCCAGGGGAAGTCCGAGACCGTCAAGATCGTGGTCGGCGGCCACAGCGCCGCCGCCTACCCGACCGGCACGATCACCGTGACGGCCAAGGTCGGCGGGAAGACCACGACCCGCAAGGTCAGCCTGTCGGCCGCCAAGAAGGGCGTGATCAGCTTCTCCATCACGCTGCCGAAGAAGAAGGGCACGGCGACGGTCACCGCTGTCTACTCGGGCAACGGGAACTTCCTCGCCAGCACCTCGTCCCGCAAGCAGGTGAAGCTCACCTGACGCTCGTCCGCCGACAGGCGGCAGGCGGCAGGAGGTAGTCGTCCACGGGGGAGGGGCAGCCGGTCCCTCCCCCGTACGGGCGTCTCCGGCAGGGCCACCGCGAGTGATCGGGAGAGCCCGCACGCGGCACACGTGACGGCCCCACCGGACTTCCGGTGGGGCCGTCCCCATTTCTCCGCATACCGAAGCCGCACCGGCCGCACCGGTGCCTCTCTGTCGGCCGGTCAATTCGGGTCGGCTCCAACGCCCTTGTGTCCTGCGGCTAATCTCGGCGCCAGTGCCTCCGCGTCGAACACCTTCGCGGAGCTCCGGTCCCATCGCCGTCCACGGGGAGTGAATCCTCTCCTGATGGCGGGGCAGCAGTACTCGGACGCGAGCCCGTACCGGGGCCGGGTCGTGGGAGCGGAGCGGCACTTCTTGGCCCCTTCCGGAAGCGCGGACCTTCCCCGCGCGGCCGGCCGAAAGCGCGAAGGCGAAAATTTGTGATGGCACGTGTGAGGTGGACGACCGTCCCGGTCGCGACCGGGCTCGCGGTGGTCCTGCTGGGCGGTTGCGGCAGCAGCGGCGGTTTCGGCAGTGGAGGCACCGGCGAATCCCTTGTCGTCGGCATGTCGGACGGCGTCCTGGCGACGGATCCGGCCTCGGGTTACGACCCGGGGTCCTGGCTGGTCTTCAACAACGTCTTCCAGTCCCTGCTCAGCTTCCGTGGCGGAAGCTCGACCCCCCAGCCCGAAGCGGCGAAGTCGTGCGCGTTCGAGGACGGGCAGGCCACTTACCGGTGCAGGCTGCGCGACGGCCTGACATTCAGCAACAGCCACAGCCTCACCTCGGAGGACGTCAAGTTCTCCTTCGAGCGGGCCATCGGCATCAACGACCCTGACGGGCCCGCGCCGCTGCTCTCGACGATCGACGACATCGCCACACCCGACGAGAAGACCGTCGTCTTCCACCTCAAGGTGCCCGACGCCACCTTCCCCAGCAAGATAGCCTCGGGAGCCGGCTCGATCGTGGACCACCGGGAGTATCCCGCGCGCAGCCTGCGTACGGACGGCAAGGCGGTCGGCTCGGGACCGTACAAACTCGAATCGCTCAACGAGAGCAAAGCCGTCTTCTCGGTCAACTCCGACTATCACGGGTCCGCCCGGGTCAAGAACTCCGGCATCACCCTCAACTTCTTCCAGGGCGACCAGAAAGCTCTGGCGTCGGCCCTGCGGAAGGGCGAGATCGACCTCGCCTACCGAGGTCTCACCGCCCACGACATCTCGACCCTGCGGGACTCCGCGACGGCCGCCGACCAGGGCATCGACGTCGTCGAGGGCTCCAGCGCCGAGGTCCAGCATCTCGTGTTCAACATGAAGGACCCGGTCGTCGGGAAGCTCGGGGTGCGCCGGGCCATCGCGTATCTCGTCAACCGCGAAGCCCTGGTCAGCCAGGTCTACGAGTCCACGGCCAGCCCGCTGTACTCGATCGTCCCGGCGGGCATCACCGCCCACAACACGGCCTTCTTCGGGGCGTACGGGGGCAGCCCGCAGCCCGACAAGGCCGAGGAGGCGCTGCGCTCCGAGGGCATCAAGGGCAAGGTGAAGCTGACCCTCTGGTCCACGCCGACGCGCTACGGACCGGCCACCGACGAGGAGTTCAGGGCCATCGCGCAGCAGCTCAACGACAGCGGGCTGTTCAAGGCGACCGTGAAGTCGGTCCCGCTGGGGCCGTACGAGGAGGCCATCGCGGCCGGCGAGTACGGCGTCTACGTGAAGGGCTGGGTGCCTGACTACCCGGACCCGGACAACTTCACGCAGCCGTTCTTCGGCAAGGACAACGTCCTGCAGAACGGTTACGAGAACAGCGACATCACGGACCGCATCATCCCGGGGACCGCAGCCCGGGCCAACCGGGCCGCCACCGAGGAGGATTTCGGCGAGCTCCAGGATCAGGTCGCCCGGGACGTGCCGATCCTGCCGCTCTGGCAGGGCAAGCAGTACGCGGTGGCCTACGAGGGCGTGACCGGGCTGGAGATGACGCTGGACGCTTCGACCGTCTTCCGCTTCTGGGAACTCAGCAAGCACTGAGCCGGGCCCGCCGCCACGCCGAGGAGCAGCACGGGAGGACATGCGCCCCACGAGCCTGACCGGGGCCATGTCCGTGCCACGCCGAGCGTTCGGCGCCGGGCCGCAGGAGCGGCCCCATCACCGCCGGGGGCTCCTCCGACGCCCTGGTGATCCAGAATCTTCGAGTTCCCGCCACTCCGCACCCCGGCGCCCCGGCAACGCGCGGGACCCTCGGCGGCCGGGTGCCCCTTCGGCACGGGCGGCCACGGCGCTTGTCCGACCATCGGCAACACGTACGGCAGCCGGGGGCTCACCGCATTTCTGCGGCGGGGCGGGCGCGCAGGCGGCCACGCGTACCCCGGCGAGGTGGCGCATGACGAAAAGTCCTGGCCGAGGCGCCCACCCGGGTGAAAGAGCCGCACGTCGGACTCATCAGACCCACTGAAAACCATATTGGCGGGTTACCTGGTGTGTGCCCACCGGCCGTGGCGATCACCGCGCCACGGCGACACCGGAGCACAGCGGAGGAATACCGTCATGCCGTCCTCATCCATGCCGTTCTCATCCAC
The DNA here is from genome assembly GCF_044454085.1 of Streptomyces sp. NPDC051569. Taxonomy (NCBI): domain Bacteria; kingdom Bacillati; phylum Actinomycetota; class Actinomycetes; order Kitasatosporales; family Streptomycetaceae; genus Streptomyces; species Streptomyces sp. NPDC051569. The sequence goes on along the minus strand of NZ_JBITDJ010000024.1, from coordinate 36,573 downwards.
GGCGTCCCCCTTCACGGCGTTCTCCTTCATGTCGTCGTCCCTCGCCAAGCGGTCCGTCGAAGCGGGCCTGTGCCTGCTCCTGATCCTGCTGAGCGTCCTCGGATTCGCCGGCCGGAGCACCGCGGCGGTCGTCAGGCCGTCAGGCCCGTCGGGTACCGACTGGGAACGCGTCGCCGACTGCGAGAGCAACGGCCGCTGGCACATCAACACAGGCAACGGCTACCACGGCGGCCTGCAGATCGCGCCGTCGACCTGGCGTGCGTACGGCGGGCAGCGTTACGCCCCCCGAGCCGATCTCGCCTCACGGGACGAACAGATCGCCGTCGGCGAGCGCATCGTCCAGGACCGTGGTCTCTCCGCCTGGCCCACCTGCGGTCGCCGTGGTGCCGCCGGCCGCCCGGGAAGTACCACCTCCGGCAGTGCCCCGTACCAGCCCCCGCCGACAGCCCATGAGCCGACGCGGCGCCCCCACAACTCCGCCGGCTCTTCCGGCAGCCTCAGTTCCTCCGGCTCCTCCGGTTCCTCCGGCTCCTCCAACTCCGGCAGTGCCGACCATGCGTCGGGCGGCTCCGGCGCCCTGGGTGGTTCCGACGGGCACACCTACGTCGTGGAGCGGGGCGACTGCCTCTCGGTCATCGCGCAGCGCGCCGACGTACCCGGCGGCACCGAGGCCCTGTACGAGCTGAACAAGGACATCCTCGACGAGGGCCCGGACCACATCTACCCCGGACAGCGCCTGCGCCTGCACGCCTGAGACGCGGGAACCGGCGGCCAGGGTGCCCCTTCGGGGCGACGCCGCAATCCGGTGGCATTTGTTCCCGGCCGAAGCGATCATGAGTGACCGTGACTGTCGAGAAAACCCTGGCCAAGATAGATGACGACCTCGCGGCGGGCCGTCTCCCGATGGCGCGTCAGCGCCTGCGGGGGCTGGTGTCCTCCTTCCCGGCGGACCTGACACTGCGAGTAAGGCTCGCGGGTGTCTACCGTCAGTTCGGCGAGCCGGCGCAGGCCGGACGCTGGGGCTACCTCGACGCCGGCCGTCACCCGGGGGAGACGGCCGCGTTCGAGGCGCACTACCGGACACCGGCCGACCGTATGCGGGCGCTGGCCTGGCACGGCCCGGAATCCGCGGCGGGAACCGCTTTCGCCCGAGCGGAACTCGCCGCGGTACGGGCCGCGGCGTCGGAGTCCTTGGGCAGAGAGGTCGTATGGGACCGGGCGGACCCGGTCCTCGAAGAGCCGCCGAACCCGCCTTCGGTGACCGGCGACGGTCTCTTCATCGGGGGATGTGTCGCCGTCGTGCTCGCCGTCGTCGCCCTGGCGTGCGTCGGAATCGGCACGCTGATCGCCTGGTGGTGAGCCGGGCTCCTGCCAGGGCCGCCACCCGGTGCTGGTGGGCGAAGTTCTGGCGGCCACGGCCGACGCCATGACCTTCGCGGCCCGCTCCGGCGGACTCGCCGGTCCTGCCGGCCGTGTGGCGGAGGAACGCCCAGCGAGGGGCGTGAACCGCCGGACAGGACCTAAGGCTGGGCTTCCTCGAACCGGGCGTCCAGGACGGCGTCGAGCTCCGCCGTCCACTCCTTGAGCCGCTGCCGGGACGACGTCGTGATCTCGGCCTCGTACCAACGCCGTCCGGTCGTGTACACCGTGACGGTCAGTCGGCGGGCGAACCTGGCGGTATCGATCTCCACCGCGCCGATCTCGTCCCAGAACAACTCGGCCTCTTCGCCGTCCAGGCGCATGGTGATCCCGGCGCGGTCGGCCGTGATGGAGCCGCGGCGGTCGGAGGCCTCGAAGACGGGACCGGTGTCGCCGTCCTCTTCTCCGCGTTCTCCGCGTTCTCCGCGTTTCCCGTCGACGCCGTCCCCATCCTGGGGCACGGCATCCTGGGGAACGGCGTCCTCGGGGACGGCGTCCTCGGACGGCTGTTCCGTGGTCTGCTCCGCCTCCCGTTCCGGGGCCGGCTCCGCCGTCTGCGCCGCCTCGACAGGGCGCGGGGGCGTAAAGCCGGGCACGAATGCGGGATCGGTCCCGGCTGCTTGCACGGGCGGGATGGTCGGACCTATGCGCTGCTCCACGTCGAGCAGTATGGCCGATGAATCTGTGTGTCGACGCGGCGGGGCTCAAGCGCAGCCCACACCAAGGACGTTCACCCCTGAGCCTGTCCCCGTACGGCCCACCGGCCGATCCGCCCTCAGCTCTCCGCGACCACGATCACCCAGTCCTTCTCGCCGAGTCGCACGGTCTCCCGTTTGTCGGGGTTGATCCGGACACCGTAGAACGGGCCGGTGGCCGCCTGCGTGTGAAGGCGGTAACCGATGGCGCAGTGGTGCTGTCGGCGCGCGGATTCCACGACCGTGGCGTAGGTGACGGAACGGCCGGGCAGGACGTAGTCGGTGGCGGGTTTGAGGTAGATCTCGCTGCCGTCGGCGGTGAAGAGAGCGTCGAAGAGATCGGCGAGGTGCCGGTTCTGGGAGATCTGGGTCATCAGCAGACTGATCAGCCGGCCGCTGACTATGAAGTCGGCGCCTTCCCGCACCGGGGCGAGGAGGCGGTTTCGGTCGTCGGACATCTCCGTGACGACGGACAGCTTCCGGCCGGTGGTCTCCTCCAGAGCCCGCAGGTGCAGCAGCGTGACCAGCGTCTGGTTGTCGGTGTCGGCGGTGTCGGCGCCGGCGCCGGGGGTGGGGTCCACGGCGTCCGTACGGTCGTAGCCGAGGACGATCACCCCGTCGTACGAGGGCAGGTCCAGCCGGGTCAGGGTCAGCGACTCCGAGATGTCCCCCCGGTGGAAGGTGATGTCGAGATGGGCCGCTTCCGCGCTGACGGCGCCTGCCGCGCGGACGACCGCCTCGTCGCCGTGGGCCACGATGTCGAGACTGGAGCCGTGGGCCACGTACCGGTCGAGCTGCTCGACGATCACCCGGGCCCGGCGGTTCCAGCCCAGGAGCAGCAGCCGCTCGGTGGACGGTACTCGGGGGCGGGGCGCGGTGATCGCCGCCTTGTCGACGGCCGGCGGCTGAGCCGCCAGGACCGCCATGTCGTCGTCCCGGGTGATGACGATGAGCTGGTCGTCCGAGCCGATCGGGCAGGCCGGCGGGGGGTTGAGGTCGACGGAGCCGTCGGCGCGCAGCAGACCGACGACCGACGACGTGGCGTACGAGAGAAGGGCGTCGCCGAAGGTGCGGCCGACGAGCGCCGGTTCGGTGACCATGTAGAACTCGTCGCCCGCGAAGTCCAGCAACTCCTGGTAGACGAGGGAGAGTCCGGGCTGGCGGGAGGTCTGCACCACGAGCCGGGCGGTGATGTCGTCGATGTTGAGGACCCGCCCGCCGGGCCCGGCGGCCAGCGCGGCGGCCATGTGGTGGCGGGCATCACGCACCGCCGCCACCACGACGGGCCGGCGGTCCCCGGGTGTGGCCGCGTTGAGCGCGAGGAGCGTCTTCACCACCAGGGCGTCGTCCTCCTCACTGCCGTGCGACAGCACCAGGACGGCATTGGCGGTCCCCGGGCTGACCCGGGTGAGAACGGCCGGGTCGGTGACGGAGCCGTTACGGCAGATGACCCGCGTGCTGCCCGTATCGCCGACCTTGGTGCTGATCTCGGTCTCCATCTCCACCTTGTCCTTGGGGGAGAGGATGGCGACGACGGCCTTGCGCCGATTGGCGTTGGCGGCCACCAGCTCGGAGACGACCGGGAACACCTGGTCGGACCAGCCCAGCAGCACGGTGTGCCGTTCCTCCACGACCGTGGAGCGCCCCAGTCGCAGCGACATGATCTTCGTGTTGATCCCGGTGGTGATCAGACTGACGAGCGTGGAGACGAAGAGCAGGGCCACCAGGGCGAGCAGCACGGACAGGAGTACGTAGAGGGGCGGGCCGACCGCACCCCCGATCTTGAGGGTCTCGCCGACGCTCGTCCAGACCGCCGCGAGCCGGCCGGAGAGGGTGGCCGGAGTGTTCCGTCCGGCCCACACCAGACCCACACTCGCCGGGACCACGATCACCAGGCAGACCAGGGTGAGCCACCCCAGTAGCGCGGAGGTGCTGCGTGCCATGACGTTGTCGAACTGGTACCGCACGCGCAGCCAGACGGATGTCGTGCGCTCTGCCATACCGGGCTCCCCCAAGCAACGGACAGTGATCTGAGGCTGTCAGCCAGGCGGCACGAATTCCACGCTAGCGTGCTGGTGGGCGCTCCGAGAGGATGATCGTCAGCCCCACCCGAACGCGTGAGTGATCGACAGCATTTCCTAGTGGGCGGGGCGCGGGCGGGAACGTGAAGGTGCCGTCGAGTACGTGGGTACTCGACGGCACCTGTGGTCCGGGCCCGGTCCGGGTCGGGTCAGCCGGTCGGTCCGGTCGGTCCGGTCGGTCCGACCCAGGTCGGATCAGGTCGGATCAGGATGGTTCCGTTCCTGCCGGTTCACCTCAGCTCAGGTGTTCCAGACCTGGAATTCCGAGAGCTGTCCCGCCGGCCAGCCGTTGTTCGCCGTGATGTTCACCCGGAAGTACCGCTGGGTGGTCGCGGTGAACGTGATGGTGACCTTGTTGCTGTTGGCCGGGTCGAAGGAGTAGGACGCCGACGACTTGACGGTGGTGAAGTTGCTGCCGTCGGTGCTGCCCGACAGGGACAGCGTCTGGTTGCGGGTGCCCCAGGTGGCGGGGAGCTGGAGCACGACGCGGCTCGCGCTCTGCGCGGAGCCGAGGTCCACCTGCACCCACTGCGGGAAGGCGTTGTTGGCGCTCTCCCAGTAGCTGTCCTGGTTGCCGTCCGTCACGTTCGACGAGGGGTACACGTCGCTGTGGCTGGACTCGCTCGTGGCCTTGCCGGCCGCCAGGTTGCTGCTCACCGTGCCGGCGCCGGTGCCGGTCAGCGCGACGGTCGTCGGGCTGTTGGACGCGTTGCTGGTGACGGTGAGGTTCCCGGCGCGGGTCCCGGACGCGGTCGGGGTGAATTTGACGCTGACCGTGCACGAGGCGTTCGCCGCGATCGACGTCCCGCAGGTGTTGGTCTGCGAGAAGTCGCCCGTGGTGGCGATGGAGGAGACGGCCGCGGCCGCCGTGCCGCTGTTGGTCACCGTCACCGTCTTCGCGGCGCTGGTGGTGTTGAGTGCCTGGCTGTCGAACGTCAGCGAGCCCGGTCCCGCCGAGAGCGTCGCCGCCGTGGTGCCGCCGCTGCCGCCGGCGGGGAACACCGCGAAGTCCGACAGTTGACCGGCGGTCCACCCCGTGTTGGCGGTGATGTTGACCCGCACGTACCTGGCCGTGGTGGCGTTGAAGGTGATGGTGGCCGTGTTGTTGTTGCTGTTCGGGTCGAAGGTGTACCCGGCCGAGCCGACGATCGTGGAGAAGGAGGAGCCGTCCGTGGACCCCTGTACCGAGAGGGTCTGCGTACGCGCGGCCCAGGCGGCCGACGGCGGCACCTTCAGGACGACCTTGCCGACGCTGTAGCTCCGGCCGAGGTCGACCTGGGCCCACTGCGGGAAGGAGCCCCCGCTCTCCCAGTACGTCGAGGTGTCCGTGTCGGTGATGTTGGCGGGGACGTACGGGCTGCTGCTCGAACTGGCCGACGCCGTCTGACCGGCCGCGATGTTCGTGGAGCTGTCGATGCCGCTGCCGCTCAGACCGACGGTGGTCGGGCTGTTGTTGGCATTGCTGGTGACGGTGAGGTTGCCCGTACGGGATCCTCCCGTGGTCGGCTTGAACGTGACGGTCACCGTGCAGGACGCGCCGACCGCGATGGTGGAGCAGTTGTTGGTCTGGGTGAAGTCACCGGTCACCGCGACGCCCGAGACGGTCGCCGAGGTGGTGCCCGCGTTGCTCACCGTCACCGTCTGCGTGGCGGCCGAGGAGCCGACCACCGTGGCGGCGAAGGACAGACCGCCCGGGTTGGCGTTCAGCACCGGGCCGGGTGCGGTGCCGGTGCCGGAGAGGCTGACGGTGTTGGTGATCCCGCCCGCGTTGACCGTGAGGGTTCCGCTGCGGCTGCCGGTCGCGGTCGGGGCGAATTTGACGCTGACCGCGCACGAGCCGTTCGCCGCGATCGACGAGCCGCAGGTGTTGGTCTGGGTGAAGTCGCCACCGGCGGCGATCGACGAGACGGACGCGGCCGAGCCGGTCGGGTTGGAGACCGTCACGGTCTGCGCGGTGCTCGTCGTACCGGTCGCGACCGAACCGAAGTTCAGCGCGCTCGGGGTGGCCGTCACGCCTTCCGGCGGGTACGGCGGGAAGACCGGGGCCGGCCACGCGCCGCACAGCGGCGTACCACTGATGCCCGAGTTGCCGCCGCCGTCGGTGACGGCGAAGTTCCCGCCCTCGCAGCTGTACACGGGGGACGAGGCGCCGACGCCGGTCGCCGTGACGTTGGTGAACTTCGCCGCGCCGCCCGTCTGTTCCTGCAGTGCGAACGTTCCGGTGCCGTCGATGGTCACGTTGCTGAGGTTGACCCCGCTGACGGTGCCCTCGACCCACTGGATCGCCTCGTACGGGCTCTGCTGGATCAGCGCGTTCGTCACGTTGATGGGACCGGTGATCGAACCCTGGCTGCCGTCGAACCACAGGGCGCCGACCCCGAACTGCCAGTTCGGGTCGAGACCGCCGGCCCGGATCATGGTGTTGTTGGAGATGGTGGTCGTGCCGACGGGGGTGGAGGTGAAGCGCTGCCCCACGTGGATGCCGCCGCCCTGGGCGATGCCGGTGTCGCGCACCAGGTTGCCGCTGACGGTGTTGTCGTGGCCGCCGTAGATCGCGATGGCGTTGGCGAGTATCTGCAGTTCCACGGTGTTGTTGGAGATCGTGTCGTTGGCGTCGGCGCCGAGACCGGAGTCCGCCCAGGTCGCGATGCCGTCGTCACCGGTGTTGCGCAGTTCGCTGTTGGTGACCGCCGAGTTGGTGACGCCGCCGTGGAAGTTGACGCCGTCCGCGGTGGTGTCGCGGATGCGCATGCCACTGAAGGTCAGGCCGTTCATCGGCCCGTCCATCCAGGCGCCGACCTTCATGTGGTCGATCCAGACGCTCGACACGGTCGAGCTGCTCATCGCGCCGCCGATGCCGTTGACCTGGGCGTTGTCGTCGCGCTCCTGGACGTTGCCGAAGATCGCGAAGTTCTGCAGGTGCACGTTGCTGCTCGGCGAGGGCGCGGAGTTGCCGTAGAAGCCAGGAGCCGTACCGGTGACGGTCGAGTACCACATGCCGGCGCCGGCGATCGTGACGTTGTTGACGCTGATGTGGCCGGGGATCTTGTACGTGCCCGGCGGCATCCACACCGTGCCACCCGGACCGGCGGCGCTGATCGCCGCGTTGAAGGCGCTGGTCGCGTCGCTCGCACCGCTCGCGTCGGCGCCCTTGCTGGTCACCGAGACCGAGCCCGCGGGCTGGGTCAGCGCCGCGCCCACCTGCTCGAAGTCGGCGAAGTCGATCGTGTACGAGGACGCGGTGTCCTCCGCGTCGACCTGCAGCTTGAAGGTCGTACCGGCCGGATACGTCGTCGGGAAGAGACGGTGCACCTCGTCGTAGAAGTGGTGCGGGTTGCTGCCCGGCTGGTTGGTGAACGGGTAGCTGCCGTAGTACCAGCTGTACGCGTTGGTCAGACTGAAATTGTCCTGCTTGGTGCCGTTGACGTACAGCGACAGCGGAGCGGTGTAGACCGAGCCCCCCGCGCCGTCCGGGATGCTGTACCGGAAGTCGATCGAGTTCGTCGCCACCGGTGTGGTGAACGTGACGTACTTGCCGGTGCCCGACAGGGTCACGGCCTTGCGGTACGAAGCCTCGTCGGCCAGCTGGCCGGCGGTGTAACTGGGGCCGATGGCCGTGCCGTTGGTGGCGGAGTTCTCCGCCTGGACTTCGACGTACGGCAGGCTCGCGCCGCTGCCACCGGTGGCGGCCGCGGCCGCCCACGCCGGTTGGATCGCCAGAGCGGAGACGCCGCCGAGGGTCAGCAGCGTGGTGCTGACCACCGTGGCGAGCGTTCGCCTCAGATCGCGCATGGACTGGAACACTTATTGCTCCTTTTCACACGGAATGCCTGACCTGCACCGTCGGCACCGCGATCGGTTGGAGGGAGGAGCTGGTGGAGCGTCGGTGCGTAAGGGGGTGGCGCGGTACAGGGCACAGCGAGATGCCCCGCCGGCCGTGTGAGCGGCCGGGTGACGAGGTGATTTCGGGGGCGGGTGTGGACACTGAGGGCGGATGACGGCGCAAGGAGGACCGTAATCTCCTCGACATAGCGACGCAATATCCGTACGCATCCTTGTCGAATCTATACTTTTCCTTGCAAGATCCAATGTGTGGCGCGTGGCCCCGTCGAACGGCGGACGACCCGGTTGGCCGGAACGCCCCTCTGCTCCGCTCCTGGACCCCGGGCTACGCCGATGCGGCGGCCCGCGTACCGGGCGGCGGACGGCGGGCGGGAGCGTCGGCATCGGCCCGGACGGCGGAGAAGGCCGAGGTCAGCGCCCCGACCGGGTCGCGGAGCCCCAGACCCCAAGCCCCAGACCCCAAGCCCCAGACCCCAAGCCCCAGGTCCCCGGGCCCCGGGCGGACGTACGGGCTCAGGCGCGACGGCTGAACCAGGACAGGGGTTCGTCGTGGCCGGGGTGGCGCAGGCAGGAGGTGACGACCAGCAAGGGCCAGAGGGACTGAGTGAACGTCAGGGCGCGTTCGGCGATCCCGGCGGCCCCGCGGCTCTGCAATTCGACGAGGAACCATGTCGCGCCGGCGACCATCAGCGCACTCGCCACGATCGACACGGTGGGCCGCAGCCCCCAGGGCGCCGCTCCCCGGCGATCCGCGGCCAGGATCGGCCACACCGCCAGGAGGGCGAACCCCACCGTGACCACCGCGCCGTGCCCGAAAGCGCCCCCACGGGTCGGTGCCGGGAACGCCGTCAGAAGCATCGCCGCCACCCCGCCGCATCCGAGGGCCGCACGTCCGGCGAGCGCGGCCGCGCGGAGCCCCAGGGCGGTGGCCAGGTAACAGGATCCGAGGGCGATCAGTATTCCGGTCATCACCCAGTACCCGGGGGCGCCGTAGGCGGCCAGGACACTGATCGTCTGGGTGACGGGGTCGTAGCCGGGCCCCTGCAAGAACTGCGCGATCGTCCAGCCGCCGACCAGCAGGACGGGAGCACACCCCGACGAGAGCAAGGCCCACTGGGCTGCACGTCGCATCGGGTCACCATAAAACGTGCGATCTCCTCCGCCTCGCTCCACACGCGGGCGAGTGAAGAGCACCGAAGCCATGGGGGCCACGGGCGGCGGCCTCCCCCGGCACGCCCGAGGAGCGAAGGGCCCTGGAGAGGTGGGGGAAATTCAGCCTCCGACTGTCACAGTCATGCCATACGCTGATCACATCAGGCGCGTACTGGCACCCGTTGTTCGGTTGATGCCAGGGGGGCGCGCCGCATTCTCGTGCTCACCCGGCGATCGCCGGGTCACCTGTGGGGGGTCACATCACTGTGCTTGGACGCACCACCATCTCGGCCGCGGCGGCGCTCGCGGTCCTCTTCAGCTCAGTTGCGCTCGTCGCGGGATCGGCGGGGACGGCCGCGGCCGACTCCGTGCAGGTCGTGCCGGTCAAGTCGGTCGGCGACCTCGTCGTGGACGGGGCCCACCAGCGGGTCTACCTCTCCGACCCGACCGGCGGCAAGATCGTCGTCACGGACTACTCGGGCACGGTCAAGGCGTCCCTCACCGGCCTGCCCGGTGTGACCGGCCTCGCCCTGTCCGCCGACTCCGGTCAGGTCTACGCCGCCGTCAAGGGCACCGACCGGATCGTCTCGGTGGAGACCCGGACGTACACCACGACGGCGAGCTACGACCTGGCCGGTGCCGATGCCCCGGCCTCCCTGGAGGTCGTGGACGGCCGCGTCTGGTTCGGCTACGGGTCGAACCTCGGGTCTCTCGACCTCTCCGGCGACGAGCCCGTCGTGACGCTCGACCAGAACGCGGGCCTCGACTTCGTGGGCGGCCGACTGCTGCTCGGCGCCGACCCGGCCGCGCCCGGCGTCCTGGTGGCGGGGGCGGGCGGCAGGCTCGCCGTGTTCGACGTCGGTGCCGACGGAACCCAGCTCCGTGTCCAGGGCGCCATGGACACCGGCGTGAAGCAGCTCGACCTGACGCCCGACGGCACCCAGGTCCTCACCTCCTGGGACGGCAGCGGGTACGGCTACGGCTTCCCCGCGTACTCCACCACCGACCTGACGACGGTGGGCCGCTACCCGACCGACGCCTACCCCAACGCGGTGGCCGTCGCGCCCGACGGCACCGTCGCGGGTGGCACCTTCTCCTGGTACAGCCCCGACGTCCACATCCACCGGCCCGGCAGCACGACGCCGACGCGGGAGTACGACTTCCCCAACACGGGCAACAGCAGCGGCGGCGATACCCTCGTCGACGGCGCCCTGGCCTGGGCGCCGGACCGCAGCCGCGTGTTCGCGGTGTCGGAGAACAGCTACGGCACGTACAGCCTCCGCGCCCTGACCGACCCGACCAAGGAACTGCCGACCCTGAAGGTGTCGGCACCCGCCAAGGCCGACCGGGCCAAGAAGCTCACCGTCACCGGAAAGCTGACGTCGAAGTCGGTGTTCCCGGCGGGGACGCCCCTCACCGTGACCCGTACGGACATCGTGGCCACGGGCGGCCAGGCGCTGCCGGCCGTGAAGACCCTGGCCGGCGGCGCGTTCTCCTTCACGGACACCCCGCAGACCGGCGGCAAGGTCACGTACAAGGTGTCGTACGCGGGTGACGCCACGCACAGCCCCACCTCCGGCTCGTACGCGGTACAGGTCTCGCGCACGGCGACGTCGCTGAAGCTGAACCGCAACGGCAGCCTCTACGCGTACGGCGCGGACGTCTCCTTCACCGCGCACCTCGGCGCCACGTACAAGAACCGGACGGTGGAGATCTGGTCCGACCCGTACGGTGCCGACAAGCCGAAGAAGCTGGTCAAGAAGGCCGCGGTCAACTCCAAGGGCGACCTCTCGGTCATCGTGGACATGACCCGCGACACCACCGTCACCGCCGTCTTCGCGGGCGACGCCCGGTACGAGGCGAAGACGGTCAAGTCGACCGCGTACGCCAAGGTGAAGCTCTCCACCACCGTCGCCAAGCACTACAAGACGGGCAAGATCGGCTCGACGAAGTACTACTACTTCCACAAGAAGACGGACCCGGTCTTCACCACGGCGATGAGCTACTACAAGGGCCGTAAGCAGCGGCTCCAGCTCCAGGTGTACTACCAGGGCAAGTGGTACGACACCGGCTCGCAGTACTTCGCGCTGGCCACCAACGGGAAGTCCACGGTCCGCCTTGAGGCACCGGGCGAGGCCGGTATCCGTGCCCGGATGCGCGCGTCGTACATCGACACGTCCTCCGGCGACAACGTGAACTCCACGACCCACGGCGCCTGGATGTACCTCAACTTCACCAAGTAGATCCACCGGCCCTCGGCGGTTGCCACGAGGTCCCCGTCGTCGGTCGTCACAGCGAGAGAGCCCCAGGTCGTCGGCCTGGGGCTTTCCGGTGGGGTGGGCGACGAGAAGGGATCTCGCTCGCCGAGCCGGGGAAATCTCTCACGGCGGGATACGGCCCGGGAACCCGTCGGCCCTCCCCGGGCCGGACTCCAGGGCCCACTCCTCGGGACCGGGCCGGTCGGGGTCGGAGTCGACGCGGTCGGGCGCCACGAGCGCCGCTCGGGCGGGTCCGGGCGCTGACGAGCGTCAGCCGGAACTCGCGTCCGGCTGTGCCGCGGCGCGGCGGAATTCGGCGTTGATGCGCTGGGCTTCCTCCAGCTGGTCTTCGAGGATGACGATGCGGCAGGCCGCCTCGACCGGAGTGCCCTGGTCGACGAGTTCCCGGGCGCGGGCCGCGATGCGCAGTTGATAGCGGGAGTAGCGTCGGTGGCCGCCCTCGGAGCGCAGCGGCGTGATCAGGCGGGCCTCCCCGAGTGCACGGAGAAAGCCGGCGTTGGTCCCGAGCATCTCGGCCGCCCGGCCCATCGTGTAGGCGGGATAGTCATCGTCGTCCAGTCGGCCGCCGAGCGCATTGTCCGCTGTCATTTGCACCTCTTCTTGGGAACGCGTCGAGGGGCCCTGGTGCCGTACGGCACCAGGGCCCCGAAGGAAATTCAACACCATCTGCCGGCCCTAGTGCTGCGCCGACCTTCTGTTTCCGCGGCCTCGCCCTGAAGAAGGGCGGGAGTGCGGGGATCGCGGATGCGTGACCGGGGACCACCTTCCATTCCGGGGTCTTGCGGTACCCGGGCTCAGTCCTTCCGCCCGGGCGATCCTGATGGCGTTCAACTCCTCCGTTCTTCCCTCTGGATCAACTGCTTGCCGAACCGGTACCGCGTACCGCCGGTACCGGTGATGATGCGAACCGCTGGTGGCCTCGGAAAACGCCACTCCGTCCGGCAGACGGCACCTCGCCCGTCCTGCGTCCTCTCTGGCTTGGAACCCCACTGCCGAACCTCTCGGCACGCGCGTCCGCAGCTCGACGCCTTCACCGAGAAACCACTGTCAACCGCACTGCTGGTACTGCCAACCGCACTGGTACTGCCAACCGCACGTGCTGATACCGCACGTGCTTCACCGCACTACGTACGGCGGCACTGCTGCGGCGGCCCCTGATCACCGCGGGCCACCCGGTACGGCCGTCAGTCCCGTCACCCGTTCTGCGACAACCATGGCTCCGGAACTCCACCACCGCACCGACCTGCGTGTACTGCTGCCCGGCAGGTCATCTCTGCCGGGCCTTTCAACCTTGGCTACGGGCAAAACCATAACCAGGCGAACGGCCAATGTCTACTCTGGCCGTCATAGATTTCTGCGTGTTCGACGATGAGGTAATCCACCTCGAACGGCCGAGGGGCGGTACGGGGCGGCTGGGGTGCGGGCGCGGTGGGGTGCGGGCGCGGTGCGGGGCGGTGTGGGCGGGGCGGTGTGGGCCCGGCGGTGTGGGCGCCCCGGTCGCGTGGCGCATGGGATTTCCCGTGACGGCGCCGCCGGCTGTGCCGCGGTTCCGACCGACAGGGGCGGGTGGTGGCGCTGGGTATCGCGGGGCGCCCCCGACCACCTCGGCGCGCTGACCGAGCAGATCGGGGAAGCAGGCGTACGGGCGACGACGTCGACATCCGCACACCGCTCGCGGGCCCGGCGGGTCTATCGCAACGCGCCCCAGGATCGCCCGCCGGCCCCACCGCCGAAGCTGACCCACCGCCGAAGCAGCCCGGATCGCCCGGTGAAATAGAATCGGCTCTTATGTCGAAGCCCGACGAACTGCTCGTTGACGTCGCCGCCATGGTGGAGTCCGGGCACAGCAATCAGATGTCCCTGACCGTGATCGCCGGTGGTGCTGTCATCACCGGGCGACTCGCTCCCGAAGCCGTGTGGAGACAGCGGGTGTCGGAGGTCCTGACGGATTCGGCCCGGCTGGGCGAGTTCTCCGCCGTCTTCACCAGCGACACACGGAAGGACGGGCCTCCCACGCATCTGCACTTCCACGTCGCCCGGATCCTGCAGGGGACGGTGGGGATCCCGGAGACGGGCGGGATGTACCGCGTCGCGATCGAGGACGTCAGCGCGTGGTCCATGGGAGATTTCAGCTACTCCGACCACTGAGCGACCGCTGCGACCAAATCCGTCGAGCTCTCATCGCCGTTCAGGTGTCGGCTTGCGACTGCCCGGCCGGTCAGACGGACGCGGGAGCACCGAGCATCGTGGAGGCTCGCTGGAGCGGGCTGAGGACGCGCGCGGGTGCGGCCTGGTGGAGGGTGCGGCAGGTGAAGCCGAGGAGGGTCATGGCCCGGGTGACTTCGCCGGCGCTGAAGTCACGGCGGTCCTGGCGGGTGATGACCTCGCCCACCTGCTTGACGGGGTACTGGCGGCGGCCGATGATCACGGACTCGCCGGTGACCGGCTCAGGCTTGATGCCCTTCATCGACTCCAGCACGCCGCTCCTGGTCAGGTCGAAGGGGAAGCGGGCGATGACGCAGCGCATGAGGCCTCACAGGGAGAAGGGGAAAACCACGGGCAGGCGCCGGATCACGAAGGTTCTCGTGCCGTTCCCGGCGAGCTTCGCCCCATCGGGCAAAAGCTCGCCGGACAGAGCATCTAGGCCGCCGCGTCGAAGGCGGACTGCTGCCGCTGGGCGGTACGGCGCGCTGCCTGGGAGGGGCGGCTGCGCCGGCCGCGTGAGGCGGCGCCGCGCTGGGGGCGTTCGGCGACCGGCGCGGTGATGACGACCGGGACACCCGAGGGGGTGCGCGCGCCGGTGATGCGCTGCAGTTCGGCCTCGCCGGAGCGGACCTGGGTGATCTGCGGGCGGATACCGGCGTCCGACATGAGGCGGACCATGTCGCGGCGCTGGTTGGGCGTGACCAGGGTGACGACGCTGCCGGATTCGCCCGCGCGGGCGGTACGGCCGCCACGGTGCAGGTAGTCCTTGTGGTCGCTCGGCGGGTCGACGTTGACGACCAGGTCGAGATGGTCGACGTGGATGCCACGTGCGGCGACGTTCGTGGCGACGAGCATGGTGACGTGTCCGGTCTTGAACTGCGCCAGCGTGCGGGTGCGTTGCGGCTGGGACTTGCCGCCGTGCAGCGCGGCGGCCCGTACCCCGCTGTTGAGCAGGTCCTGGGTCAGCCGGTCGACGGCGTGCTTGGTGTCCAGGAACATGATCACCCGGCCGTCGCGCGCGGCGATCTCCGTCGTGGTGGCGTGCTTGTCGGCTCCCTGGACATGCAGCACATGGTGCTCCATCGTCGTGACCGCGCCTGCGGACGGGTCCACGGAGTGCACGACGGGATCGGTCAGGTAGCGGCGGACCAGCAGGTCGACATTGCGGTCCAGGGTGGCGGAGAACAGCATCCGCTGCCCCTCGGGACGCACCTGGTCGAGCAGGGCGGTGACCTGCGGCATGAAGCCCATGTCGGCCATCTGGTCGGCCTCGTCCAGAACGGTGATGCCCACCTGGTTCAGCCGGCAGTCGCCGCGGTCGATCAGGTCCTTGAGCCGTCCGGGCGTCGCGACGACGACCTCGGTGCCGCCGCGCAGCGCGTTCGCCTGCCGCCCGATCGACATCCCGCCGACGACCGTGGCCAGCCGCAGGCCGACCGAGCGGGCGTACGGGGTGAGCGCGTCGGTGACCTGCTGCGCCAGCTCGCGGGTGGGTACGAGGACCAGGGCGAGCGGCTGCCGGGGCTCGGCACGCTGACCGGCGGTACGGGCCAGCAGGGCGAGGCCGAAGGCGAGCGTCTTGCCGGAGCCGGTCCGTCCGCGGCCGAGTACGTCGCGGCCCGCGAGGGTGTTGGGCAGGGTCGCGCCCTGGATCGGGAACGGTACGGTCACGCCCTGAGCGGTGAGCGCGGCCAGCAGCTGCCCGGGCATGTCGAGGTCGGCGAAAGCCTCGACGGCGGGCAGTGCGGGGGTGATCGTCCGGGGAAGGGCGAACTCACCCTGGAGCGCGGCGGGCCGACGCCCGTACCCGCCGGAGCGGCTCGGACCACCGGAGCGGCCGGCGGCCGGCGAACCGAAGCGGCTGCCCCGGCTGGAGCCGCCGGTGGAGCCGCCGGTGGAGCCGCTGCTCGTCCGGGTGCGGGAGAAACGGTCGTTCGTACGTGTGCGGTTCATAGGGAACCTTCCTTGATGCGGCACGTATCAAGGAATTCCCGCAGCGGATGCGCAGCACGGAGAATAGCGAGAACGGGCCGAACTGAAAGCGAAATCGGATCCGGCCGGCGGAATGAGCGGCGGGCCGGTCGCTGGAATGAGCGGAGCAATCCGGGAGGCAGGGTGCGCGGCGCGGGGGCCGAGTTGCGGCGGAGGGCTCGTACGGAACAGGTATCCGGAGCCGAGGGGTATGTCCGCCGTGCGATGAGACCGCGCATTCCCGGACGCATGCCGTGGGTGGAACGGTCACGGTGCCCGGGGAGTGCTGTGCCCTGAAACGCAACGAGCTGGGGCCCGCACCCCAAGGTGCGGGCCCCAGCTCGTTCTACGCGTCAGCGTCAGGCGGGAACGATGTTCTCGGCCGTCGGGCCCTTCTGGCCCTGCGCGATGTCGAAGTTCACCTTCTGGCCTTCCTGCAGCTCGCGGAAGCCCTGGGCGGCGATGTTCGAGTAGTGGGCGAAGACGTCAGCGCCGCCGCCGTCCTGCTCGATGAAGCCGAAACCCTTTTCGGCGTTGAACCACTTCACGGTGCCAGATGCCATGTCAAATCTCCTTCGGGGCAGTGCCCGGAATCCGCACTGTGCGGGCTCCGCGTCGCCGCGATGATTGCCCCGTCCGGAAAATGACCGGAAATACAGAAGTGCTTCCGCCGATGAAGAATCCGGTGGAGGCACTCGAAGTTTTGGGAACCACAACTGCAACTGAGACGGACAGTAGCACGGTGAGATCGGCCCTGCGCGCCGAATAATTCCACCCGGCCTGTTGTGTGAGATACCCTCACCGCGCGTCGCGCTGATTTCTCCTTTCGCGGTCGCAGATATTGGTTCGCCCGGAAGGAAGTGTTTCTGCGAAGGAGCGTCCGTCCGTGGCGGGGGGGCACCCGCGGGTCCGGTGTCGCCACACGGTGGTCGGGGCCGGTCGCGGTCACGGTCGGAACGATCCGCGCTCCGCTGCTGAACGCCCCGTCGGTGCGGTCCCCGTGTTCCTCTTCGTGCCCGCGCAGGTCGTTGCCCAGGAGCTGGTGCCTGATCTGGCGGGCCACCGCCTCTGCCAGGTAACCGGAGACGTTGTCCGTGAGCTTGCGGAGCCCCGCCACCTGGTCGCTGTGGAGCGTGACAGTGACGCGAGTCGTGGAGGACAGAGGGCAAGCATGCTGGAGTACGCCCACCCGGGTTCGTCGTCAGCGCGTCCGGTTCGTCCGCCCATGTCTGTGCCCGCTGCCGCAGCCTGGTGAGTGCTTGCTCGGCGGGTCCGTACGCGGCGAATTCCGTGTCGCCGATCCCTGGTGGGATCCGTCACGATCAGACGCGTGGACAACGGGTCTGCTTCCGGAGCTCGTACGCGTCATCCGCACTGCCGCAGGCCGGTGCGCTCGGCGGTGGCGATGTCCTCCACGCGTTGCGGGTTCCCGGTCACGGTCTTTCCCGCACCCGCTTGCACCAGGGGCAGAGATCACCGTCAACCCCAGCAATCGCAGAACTTATAGGGATCGCAGTCGCCGGCATGCCACTGAACGTAAAAGCCCATCCGTACGTGATTCGATGGTGCGCACTTTGCTTGTCGCCTCTTGGGTCTCGCCTCATCTCTCTACGCATGCCGCGCTTTTCCGGCGATGTGGGCGGATTCGCCTTCTGATCTCGCGGAAGAAATTATTCGGAGGATGGTCAGTACTGTCGTGAGTGCGAAGATATGTGCCACGAGAAGTGACTGATCGTTTCGTGGTAGAGTCTGAAATGAATTCACAGGACGCCACGAAAAAAAGGGGAATGGCGTGAATACCGAGAAGGTTACGGCTCGACGTCTTACGGCCGAGGAGGTTTCAGAGTTGGGTCTCCAGGACGGCATCTTCGTCTCGGCAGAGATGGATGACCTTCCTCTCGACTGCTACGCCCCGGCCTTCCTTACGGAGCCGGGTAAGAAATTTGAGGGTGGGTCCTTCACCGCGAGGACGGTATTCGGCGAGGAAATTCATGTTCTCCCGGACAATGCTGAAGAGGGCGGGATCTGGATCGCCGACGAGGCGGGGGAAGAGATCGAGGTTCTCCAGAGTGCCGGCGTCCTCCTGAACCTCGCGCTCTTCGTGCCCCACGGGAACAAGGAGTCCCTGGAGTCGCTCTACGCCGCCGCGCGGGACGCTTTCGGCGCGGGGGTCGTTCAGCGCTGGAACGAGGAAGCCGTCGCGGTGCCGGACGTCAAGGTCGACCTGTACGAGGAGCCGGCCCGGGGGCGGAAGAACACGAACAACCAGAACCGCGACCGCCGCGCCCTGGACATCTACCCGACCCGAGTGCGGTTCCTGGAGCCCAGCGATGGCTGGAGGTTCGTTGTCGAACCGCACAAGGAGATCGTCGATGACACGCCGACGATCTGACCTGACGGCAGCCTAGACGCCACGCCGGCGGCAAAACCCCCTCCCGGTGGCGAATTCAAGGGGGCGCGGCAACCCGCTGGTCAAGCGGCTGTTGTCAGCGGCTCAGCCAAACGCTCGGCTGGAGTATCCCAGCCGAGCGTTTGGCGTGGGCGGGTGTGGGGTCCCGGGGCGACGGCGTCCAGGTAGTCGTGGCCGCGCGGGGGGATGGGCCTTCGTCGTGGACCGGGTGACGAGAATCGAACTCGCTCACCGAGCTGGGGAAATCACCCCGCTCGTGATCGCCAGACACGGTCCTGACCAGGGAAAACTCTGCGCGGATGTGCTCCTGGTCGGCAGCCCCGGACGCGCACCGGTCCGACGGAGTGTCGGCGGACGGGCGGCGAGCGGAGGCTGCCAGCATGGGCCGAGCGGGAGGCCCGATGGTCACCGCGCGAGCTCCGTGCGGTGTGTCGGCCACCTTTCCGGCAGATGTGCCGGCACTTTCGATGCGCTCCCGTCCCGGTCGCGCCGTCATCTCGGCATCGCGCGGGGCAACGGCTGTGAGAGGCGGAATCCCATGGCGCCACGCCCCCACTGGCTGTTCGGGGACCAGCTCGGTCCGCATTTCGTGGACCCGCGCAACGGCGGACCCGACGCCCAGGCTCCGGTGGTCATGATCGAGGCGCGCTCGGTGCTACGCCGGCGTCGTTTTCACCGCGCCAAGGCCCATCTGGTGCTTTCGGCGATGCGGCACCGTGCCGCTGAACTCGGTGACCGGGTCACCTATGTCCGGGCCGAGACGTACGCCGAGGGCCTGGAGCAGGCCGTTGGACACCCGGCATTCCGCAGGTCGGACGCTCATGACGAGCGCGCGGTCCCCTCACGGGAGCGCGGCGCCGGTGACCGGCTGACGGTCTGCCACCCCACCTCGCGCCGGGCGCTGGACTTCGTCGGTGCGCTGGAGGGCGTGGAGATCCTGCCGGCGAAGGGCTTCATGGTGAGCCACGACGTCTTCGCCGAGTGGGCCGGCCGCGGCAGCGGAAAGGGCCTGCGGCTGGAGAGCTTCTACCGTCGGGTGCGCGAGCGGCACGACCTGCTCATGGACGGCGACGGTCCTGCGGGCGGGCGGTGGAACCTCGACCATGAGGTCGACATCGATCTCGATCTGCGCGCCGTGCGCGACCGCCACGGCACCGATCTCCTCACCAGCCTCCGTGCGGATCTACGTCGGCTGGCGCCGGATCTGCTCCGCTGGCATATGCCCCGGATCGCCCCCGACGGGCGGCTCCGGCCCGGCCTGACCATCTCCCTCGCCTGTTACGGGAGTTATGGCGCCACGCCGCTGCGGCTGGTGGCGCGGACACCGCCGACCCGGGCGGACGCCGGACAGCGGATATCCCTGGCCCTGATCTGCTGCGACGCGGCGGCCAGGGTCGCCGTCCCGCTCTGCCGCGCCGAGAAGATCGAACTGGTCGGCGGCGGGGGAACGGATCTGAGATCCGGCTTCGCCCGGGCTCTGCGCTCCAGGCCCCGCCCGGACGTGATCATTGCTCTGACGGATGGTCAAACGCCTTGGCCCGCCGCACCGCCGCCCTGTCGCGCCGTTGTCGGACTCTTCCCCCGTCCCTCCCGCGTCGCGGAAGAGAACCCCGACCACGTCCCGGACACACCTCCGCCCTGGGCGCGTGTCGTCAGCATCCCCTGAGAATCGGGCAACGCCCGGATGTTTCAGCGGATGCCGTAAGCCTGGTGGTACGGCAATTCCGCGTCGGTAGCCCTGAGAAAGTGTGGGGCGCGAGCCCGCCCACCGGCCGTGTGGCAGCCTTCGCCGGCTCTTGCCCCACAGGAACGGCAGTCCCAGTCCAGCGCGCGTCTTTGATGCCTTGCGCCTTGATCTCGTCCAGCACGGTGGTCCGTTCGTCCCATCGGCGCCGACGGTAAGGACGCCAAGGACGCCAAGGACGCCAACGGTGAGGTGCTGAAGGCCAAGACGCGTGGCCTGTTCAAGCCGTCCGGGCCCCCGTCGCGCCTCGGTCCGCATCAGAGCCCGGGGAGAAACGTTGCATTGAGACGGACGCGGACGGACGCGGACGGGCGGGTGACCGAGAACATTCAGGTCCCGCCGTCCGTACCGCCTGCCAGCTGATTCCCCTACGGTTGGCCCGGGGAGAGGAGACCGGTATGAGCGGAGGCCGACGCGTGTTGCGCCTGCTGGAAGGAGTGTGCGCGGTCATCGCGGTGCTCTACGCGACGCTCTTGGTGTTGTTCACCAACTATGACGCCCTGCTGATCACTTACCGGAACGGCGACCTCACCTCGACGATCGTGGTTTTCGCGGGAGCATGCGTCGGCTGGCTGGGCCTGCGCCTTGCGCGCTCACCGCGACGCCCCCCGGCCGGGCTGCTCGTCGGTGGCGCGTGCGCCGTTGGTCTTGTGGCCGTGATGTGGTGGACGACCCGCCCCACGGTGGAAGAACAGCACGTCAGGCCCCCTCCGGGCACCGGGCGCTCCTGGGAGTCGCAGCCCCCCGACAGCATTCCGGGCACGGCGCCTCCTCCGGCACCGCCAACCACCGGCCCGTAGTCAGCCCGGTGTGGAGCCTTCGGCCACCGCATCAGTGGCCGAGGGCTTCGCTGCGGGAAGGAGGCGGCAACTCCGGCGTGACGGGCTCACGTTGGGCAGCACTCGTGTGCAAGAGAACCGCATGCGCGACTCCGTTCACGCCTGTCAGCCAGACCGGCCGGCACTTGGCGGGTGATCGGCCGGTATGCCTCCGGCTCTGTGTCGTGCACTGTCGCCACCACGTCGACCGCCCTTGCCGCCCGGGGCGGGCGGCGCTCCCGGTGCGGGGCGGGCGGTCGCCCCGCACCGGGAGCCGTCACGTCACTCCTCGTCGCGCAGCCCGGCCGCCAAGGAGGTCAGCGGCTCGGACTCCTCAGTGTGACCCAGGGCGGTCAGGCGGGAGACCGCCGCGTCGAGGCGAGTGAGGGCGGGGGCGGGGCGTTCCAGGTAGATGCCCTCCACGGCACCGGCGAGACGGACGCACTCGGCCCACTCGCCGGCAGGGTCCCCTTCCGCCGGCTCGCCGAGCAGAGCGAGGGCCTTTTCCAGGGCTGCCAGGGCGTCCTCGTACGCACCGGCGTAGGCATTGACCCGCCCGTGTTCGTAGGCCAGAGCGGTGTCCAGGGAGCGGCCGCGGGCCTCGTACCCGGCGGCGCGGGCCTCGTCGGCGATCCGGCCGGCTTCGGCGAGGTGAGCGAGGGCGTCGGCCAGACCGTCGGGGCCCTGTTGCTGGGCCTGGAGGCGGGCGAGTTCGCGCAGGCAGTTGCTGAGCCGCTCGTAGCGCGGGGCCCGGCCGTGGGCGGCGAGTGCCTGGTCCGCGACCTTGCGGGCCCGGCCGAAGTCGCCGGACTCGCCGAGGAGCACGGCCGTCTCCGCGGCGATCATGGCGTGGCTCCCCGGGTCGTCGTCCCAGCCGGCCGACTCGGCCGCGAGGGCGACGAACTCCGCCGTGGCGGCCTTGAGGTCCTCGCCCACGTGCAGCGCGCGAGCGCGGGACAGGCGCAACTGAGCCACGAGCCGGTCGTCCAGCTCTCCGGCGGCAACGCCAGGGTCGGTCAGGAGGGAGTCGAGCAGAGCGATGCAGTCCTCGAAGCGGCCCAGGTCGAGGCTGAGCTGGGCCGCGTTGCTGTAGGTACAGAACGCGTCTGTCCGGTTGCCGCGGCGAAGGTCCAGCTCGGCCGAGCGCGTCAGGTGCCGCAGCGCCTCGTCGGGGCGGCCCAGGTGCATGCATGCCTCGGCCAGATCACCGTGGAGGCGGGCGGCGTCGACCACGTCGGCCGGCCAGTCGGCAGCCAGTCGCAGGCTCTCGGCCAGGTCCGCGTGGGCCGCCTGCGCGTCCTGGAGGCCGAGCCGGATCCGGCCACGCAGTCCGAGCGTGCGGGGCAGATGCCAGGCGGGGCCCTGCGCCTTCAGCAGGTCGACGAGGGCGTCGATCTCGGTGGCCGCGGCCGGCAGGTCACCGGAGAGGGCGTACGTACTTGTCCGCAGCAACCGGGCGCCGGAGATCTGCCCGGCGATCTCGTGCCGGGTGGCGAAGGCGTGCAGCAGGTCCACTTCGGCGAAGGCCGACGCGACGTGCTCCTCGCTCCGCGAGGCCTGTAGGCGCAGGCCGAGCGCGGTCGCCCGCAGCCGCAGCAGGCGAGCCTCCTGGTACGGGGCGAGCCCGGGGGTCTCCTCGTGCAGGCGGACCATGGACGCGTGGGCGGTGGTCAGCGCGGCGGCCTTCGCCTCGGCCTCGTCGGTGCCCCCGTCGGCGCCCTCGGCGGGGATCTCGGCGGGGATTTCGGCGGTGGCGAGCAGGGCGCCGGCGCGCGCGAGCACCGCGTGACCCGGCGCTCCGGCGTCGTCGTACAGGCCCGCCGCCTCCTCATGGAGGGCGGCGGCGTCGGCGAACTCGTCCTTCTCGCCGGCCCGGTTCGCCTCCTCGTCCAGCAGATCCGCGCGCAGTTGTACGAGCGGGCCCAGGCCCGGGTCGTCGGGGTGGGTGTAGTCGCGGGCGGCGACGAGCGTGCGCAGCCGCGCCCAGCAGGCATGGGCGTCCGGGTGCCCCTGTTCGTCCAGCGCCCGTGCCTGGACGAGGAGTTCCGGAAGCGGCTCAGGGACGGCGGCGGCTGCGGGGGCGGCGGGCACGGCAGCCGTCGCGACCGGGGCAACGTTGTCGAGGCTGCGGGTACGCAGGGTCAGTTCCAGCGCGTCCCGGAGCGGGGCACGGTCGAGGCGGGCCCTGCGTCGGTCGGTGTGGGCCGTGGTTCCGTTGCGGGTGTCGAAGCGGGCGGCGAGGTCGTCGGCGCGGCCCCGCACCTCGGCGCGCAGCCCGGACACCGTCCAGGTGCGGCCCGCGTACCCGGCGGCGGGCAGTTCGCCATGGCCGAGGAGCTCGACGCGCTGGAGGAGGACCTCCACGCCGGTGGAGAAGTCGAACAGGTCCAGCGGCGAGTCCACCTCGTCGAACAGGTTCCGGTTCTCGGCGAGCAGTTCCAGGCCGCGTGCCTCGTTGCCGGTCAGCGCGCAGAACTCCAGGTGCCGGCCGACCTCCCCGGACATGGAGGGGTTGCGGCGGCAGCCGCGATAACCGGCGAGGTGCAGTTCGCGGGCCCGGTCGGTGCGACCGGTGCGCAGCAAGGGCAGCAGCGCGTGCGAGATGGAGCGGACCGGCTCCTCCTGGCAGGACTCCTTCCCGGCCAGGACGGGTTCCCAGGTGCGCAGCGCCCGCTCGTCGTCGCCTGCCGTGAGGTGGTGGAGGGCGCGCTCGCAGATCTCGCAGGCCTCGCAGTCGCTGAGCGGGGTGCGGGTGCGTCCCGCCCACAGCTCGTAGGCGAGGGTGGTGTCATCGCCGAGGTGAGCGGCGAGCTGGTACGTCTGCCCGTAGTAGGGCTGAAGGCCGAAACCGGCCTTCTCGTACCGGTCGCCCATCTCCGTGAGCCACTGACGCAGGCCGGCCAGCGGAACCTCGGGCAGCGCGCGCAGGGCGTTGGCCACCCATTTGAACCGCCAGAACAGCATGTGGCGCAGGCGCTCGTCGAAGACATCGGGCTGCTCGTCGAAGAGCGTGAGCAGGCGGGCGAAGACGACGGGCGACTTCCGGGGTTCGGAGCCGTAGGTGTACGCCTCCTGGAGTTCGAAGAGCGCGTGGACGAGCGGGACGGGCTCGGTGAACAGCTCAGCTGCCTCGACGAGGTCCTCGGCGGCGATGGTGCGGGTGCGGCCGTAGGGGCGCCGCTCGTTCTCCTGGAGCGCCTGGTACAGCTCGTCGGTGGTCTGGGGTGCGGTCGGCATCGTCACCTGTCCTTGCGGAGGGCGTGGGCGAGAAGGTCGAGGAAAGAGCGGTTGATGAGGCTCGATTCGGCGGGCCTGAGCGGGCGCCGGGACAGCAGCGCGGCCTGCCCGTAGAGGGCTTCGGCGCTGGTGCGGGCCAGTTCGGGCGCATCGATGGCGATCGCGGCGCGGACCAGCGGGTTGAGCTGGTTGAGGATCAGCTGGGCCCGCGGGGCCTCCTGGCGCAGCGCGCCGAGGATGTCGCCCCACAGGCCGCCCTCCTGCTCGCGGGCGAGCTGGGAGCGGGTGCGCTCGTGCCGGGCATCGCGGCTGTCGACGAGGAGGGCGGGGGCTGAGGCGGGCTGGAAGGTGCGCAGCGCGACATCGCAGTCGAAGACGGCGAGGGCGTCGCGGGCCAGGGCGAGATAGGCCGCCGCGGCCAGTTCCGTCTCGCGGTCGACGGGGTCGAGGTGGGCGGTGAGGGTCGCCGGGTCGAGGTCGGCGACGCCGGCCTCGGGCCTGATCTCGGGCAGCCGGTGGACCAGTTCACGGTCGTAGGTGTAGCCGCCGTTGACGACGCCGAGCCCGGCGGCCGAGGCGATCGCCGCGACCTGCCGGAACTCCTCCACGCTCGACGTCACGAGCACCGTGCGGTGGGTGCGCGCGAACTCGTCGAGGGTGGTGTGCCCGTCCGTGGTCTCGAACGGCAGCCAGGGCAGCAGCATCCGCAGAATCTCGTCGTCGTGGACCGCGAGCGACTTCACGGCCAGGTGGTGGACCTGGAGGAAGCGGGCGAGCAGGTCCGGGTCGCTGGCGGCGGCCCGGGCGATCCACGCGCGAAGCCGCTCAGCGAGGGTGTCGCGGACGGCGGCGAGGGTGTCGTCCTCGTACAAGGCCTCGCGGGACGCCGTCGGGCGCAGACTCTCGGCGTCGACCACGCAGCGGACGAAGAACGCCCACTCAGGCAGAATCTCTCCGGCCTGCTCGGACAGCAGCATGCCCTTGACGTGCACGCGGTGGCCGTGGCGGCGCCCGGCCGGCACCGCCTCGGGCAGCACGCACGCGATGCCCTTCAGGCCCACGGCCGGCAAGTCCAGATCGATGGTGTCCAGCGGCGTGAACCCGAAGACCTCCTCGCCGTACGCGGCCAACGCGCGGGAACGCGTCCCCGGCGTGGGGTAGGTACGCACCCAGGGAGCGGGATCAGGGTTGACGGATGCGCCCGGGCCGCCCGTGCCGTCGTCGAAGGTCACCGGGTGGCGCAGCAGGGAGCCGAAGTGCCGGGCCAGCGCGTGCACCTGCGCCGGCCGGGTCCACTCATCCGCGTCGGCGCGCGGCGTCAGCGTGACGGTGGTACCGGGCCGGGGGCGGGCGGAGGCGGGCAGGGTGCGGACGGTGTAGCTGCCGTCGCCGCGCCCCCGCCACTCCACGGCGGGTGCGTCGGGAGTGCGGGCGGAGCGGCTCATGACGTGGATCTCGTCAGCGACCAGGAAGCAGGAGAGCAGGCCGATTCCGAACTGGCCTATGAAGTCGCCGCGTTGCTCCGCGATCCGTTCGGCGCGCTTGCTGCTGCGGCCGATCGTGGCGAGGAAGGCGTGCACATCGTCCACGGTGAGACCGACGCCGTCGTCCTCGACCCGCACCACCGAACCGTCGGCGTACAGGCGGATGCCGAAGGCGTCGGAGGGGGCGGTCGGTTCGAGGCCGTGCCGGGCGGTCAGCGCGTCCACCGCGTTCTGCAGAAGTTCACGCAGGTAGACGCGAGGGCTGGAGTAGAGGTGGTGGGAGAGGAGATCGACAAGGCCGCGCAGATCCACCTGGAAGGTGTGGTCGGCGCCGGCCGCGTTCGCGGTGGTGTCGGGCAGAGTCATGGGCAGTCCGGAGTGGGAGGGGCGACGGGTGCGGCAGAACGGGAGCGGCGTGTGCTCAGACGCGGCGGTGTGTGCTCAGACGCGGCGGCGGGCGAACTGCTCCTCGGGCTCCCCGAAGTAGGTCCAGGGCCAGCCGGTGTAGGCGCCGTCGACCGCCTGGAAGACGCGCCGGACCGTGTGACGCTCATCGGCCAGCGACAGGGCCATGGCGAACATGTTGAAGTCGTACTGCCAGCCCGGGTACCGCGCGAAAGCGGGGTGCAGGATGCTGTGGTCGGCCGCAGCCCGCAACTCGGCCTGGACTTCCGGGTTTTCGAGGCAGTCCGCACTGTCCGACTCCACCCAGTCCTCGATGTGCGCCACGGCGATCAGGCAGCCGAGCCGGTGCCCCTGCGGGGCGCGGGCGAACGCGTCGCGGGCGAACGCCAGGGCCTGGCCTGGCTCGCCGCCCCAACGGGGCTGCAACTGCGACAGCCAGCCGATGTGGGTCTCCAGGTCCAGCGGGTCCCGGCGCAGCGCAGCGTCGAACCGGGTCTCGTTGACGGCGAGGCCCAGCGACATGCCGCAGCCGGAGGTGAGAAGGCGGCGCCACGGCGTAACCCACTCCGGCCGCAACTCGGCGGCCTCGAACAACTGATCCTCGGCGATGCGGAGCCGCTCGTGGAAGACCCGCCACTGCTCCTGCGTGACGTTCTTGGCACGCTTGGCGGTGCGCGCCTCCCAGCCCCATGCGATGTGGCGGGCCCCGGATATCAGCAGAGCCGTCGCCCGGTGCTCCTTGTCCTCCTCGACGGCCCGCCCGATCCAGTCCTCCACGCCGGACCAGTCGGCGAGCTGACTCAGGACGTGGTGGTCGCGGCCGAGATCGAAGGAGGTCAGCGCCGCCTTGACCGCCTGCCAGTCACCCGCGTCGGCCGACTCCAACAGCGCGAGCACCCGCCTGTCCCCGAGCGCGCGCAGTGCGTACATCCCGTTCTTCTGCCTGCGTGGGGCGGGAAGGGCGTGCGGATCCGCGGCCGGTCTCTCCCCACCCCTACCGAACAGCCTGTCGAACATGCCGCGCCCTCCCCTGAACCCGCGTGATCGTCGGTGCAGCATAGGCGGCCCCACTGACAACGACTCCACAGGGTATTCACGGGTGCTTCACGTTTCCGGTCCTGGCTCCGCACCCTGTCCCTCTCCCGTCCCCCGCCGGCACCTCTGCGAGTTCCGGCCGGTCATCAAGTCGTCGGGGCTCTGGCGGCCGAGCGGGTGGACGAGCGGGACGTGACGACAGGGCGCAGAGTGCGGCTGTCCTCAAGACGCTTCGAAGTGGTTCGACCAGCGGTGGCCGCGCTCGCTGCGGCTGCAATCGCACTCGGCCTCCCTGCCTTCGGCCTCCCTGCCTTCGGCCTCCCTGCCTTCGGCCTCCCTGCCCTGGGGCTGCCACAACAGCCGGCCGCCCCGCCAGATGGGGCATGTACATGTAGGGGTACGGACACCTTGAAATGGTCCAGGTGACAAGAAAGGCCCCGGTCTGTGACCGGGGCCTTCTTCGAAGAGCGGGTGACGAGAATCGAACTCGTGCTCCGAGCTGGGGAATCACCTGGCATTGCGTAGGCTCGCCCGCCTCTGAGCTGGGGAGACGTGCCCCTGGGGGCGTGCCGCAGTGGCTTCGTCCGAGCCTCCGCTGATCGCCGTTCACCGTCATGACTGGCACGTAGTGGCACGCCACACCTCGGGTGGTCGGCTGACGCAGGTGGTCGGCCGGGAGCTGAGCGGGAGCGGCCGCAACCTGACCGATGCGATGCCTGCCGCTCTGCGGCGGCATCGCGTCAGCTCTGTGCGGTGCCGTCGCCCGTCTGCTCGGCGCCCTCGGCCGAGCCTGCCTTCTCGCGCATCTTGCGCACCAGCTCTGCCTTCTGGTCGGCGGCACCCTTGCGGTCGAGGTTGCGGTGCGGACCGTTGTTCTGCCGTTCGGCGCGGGACAGCCTCTTGCGCTGGCCGCCACCCATGCCCACGGGGTTGTTGATGTTCTTGCTCACGGTCATGAGTTCTCCCGGAAGAGTGAAGTGATCTACGGATTCATCGGTGGGGGACGGGCGCGGCGACGTCGAGGGACGTCAGCAGAGGCCCATCACGCTCTCACTCGTCAATCGGCGTCCTGGCCTTCGGCCGAGTATGCGCCGTGCACGGACATGCTGCTCACGCATCCGTGCAAGCGCGAGACATCGATCCCGAATTCCCCGATCGCCCGCGCCCCGACCGTGCCCGCCATGATCTCCAGCCGCGGGGCAATCGCGTCCAGCGCCCGGCCACCTACGGCAGGAACCCCTGTACCGCTCGGCAGGAGCAGCCCGCATGTCGAGGGGCTTACCGGCCTTCAGCGCGTGACGATCCCCGGGGCGGGTGCCCGGCCGGCCCGCGCCACGGCCGGCGCGAGGCCCGCGCTGGTAAGATTGGGCCACGCTTGCAGAGAGCCTGGGCCCGTGCCGGACAAGGTACGGGCCCCGGTCCGTTCAGGGCGCCGAAACGAGGAACCCCCATGAAGGCGAAGCAGTCGGCCTCCGGCCGCTCCGGACCCGGCAGGTCCGACCAGGGGAGGGCCCCGCGGGGCGAGCTCTCGGTGCCGGGGACACCGGCGCCCGGCCTCCCGCCGGCCGGCTCCTTCGCGGAGCTTGAACTGCCGGTCGAGCTGATGGGCGTGCTGGCGGGGCTCGGGATACGGGAGCCATTCCCGATCCAGGCGGCCACCCTGCCGAGCGCGCTGGCCGGCCGGGATGTCCTCGGCCGCGCGCGGACCGGCTCGGGAAAGACCCTCGCCTTCGGGCTTGCGCTCCTCGCCCGTACGGCGGGCCGGCGCGCCGAACCGAAGCGCCCTCTCGCACTGGTCCTGGTGCCGACAAGGGAACTCGCGCAGCAGGTGAGC
Source organism: Streptomyces sp. NPDC051569 (assembly GCF_044454085.1). Taxonomy (NCBI): domain Bacteria; kingdom Bacillati; phylum Actinomycetota; class Actinomycetes; order Kitasatosporales; family Streptomycetaceae; genus Streptomyces; species Streptomyces sp. NPDC051569. The sequence continues at coordinate 7,961 of NZ_JBITDJ010000024.1, read as the reverse complement.
GAGGCGCTGGCTCCCTACGCGGAGGCGCTCGGACTACGCTCGGTGACTGTGGTCGGCGGGCTCGCGATCAGCCGGCAGGTGGCAGCGCTCCGGGCGGGTGCCGAGGTCGTGGTGGCGACGCCGGGACGGCTGGCCGATCTCGTCGCCCGGCGGGACTGCCACCTGGACCAGGTGCGGATCGCGGTGCTGGACGAGGCGGACCAGATGTGCGACATGGGTTTCCTGCCGCAGGTCTCGGAGACCCTGGACCGGACGCCCCCCGACGGGCAGCGGATGCTGTTCTCCGCGACGCTCGACCGCAACGTCGATCAACTGGTCAGGCAATATCTGAGTGAGCCGGTGTTCGCCACGGTCGACCGGGCGGAGAGCTCGGTCGCGACGATGGAACACCACGTACTGAACGTCCATCCCGCCGACAAGTACGCGACAGCCACCGAGATCGCGGCTCGGGACGGGCGGGTGCTGATGTTCCTGGACACCAAGCACGGTGTGGACCAGTTCACCCGCCACTTGCGGAGCAGCGGCATACAGGCGGGTGCGCTGCACAGCGGGAAGTCGCAGCCGCAGCGTACGCACACGCTGGCGCAGTTCAAGGACGGCGAGATCACGGTGCTGGTGGCCACCAACGTCGCTGCCCGTGGCATCCACGTCGAGCACCTGGACCTCGTCGTCAACGTGGATCCGCCCTCCGACCCCAAGGACTACCTCCACCGCGGCGGGCGCACCGCGCGTGCCGGGGAGTCCGGCAGCGTGGTCACGCTGGTCACGCCCGGCCAGCGCCGGGACGTGAACCGGATGATGTCGGACGCCGGGATCCGGCCCACGGTCGCTCAGGTTCGCTCCGGCGAGGAGAGGCTGACCAGCATCACAGGCGCGAAGCGCCCGCCGGTGCAGGACGGGTCGAAGACCGGCAACGCGGCGTTCCGGGGTCTGGGTACCCGCACGGGCCGCCCGCCGAAGGAATCCCGCAAGGCCGCGGAGGCGCGCACGATGGCGGAGGCCCGCAAGGCCGCCCGAGCGCGCAAGGCCCACTGACGGGCGGTACGCGCCGTCGCGGTCGGGAAACACATGGAGGCACCCACTGCCTCGCATCGAGTGGAGCGTCAAGGAGTGCCGATGGCAAACAGGGTCCAGCAACCCCATGAGGACGCCGAGTTCGAGTTCATCCTGGCGAGGGTGGACGTGCCGGTGCTCGCGTACTTCCACGGGGTGTGGCCCAAGGCCGCGGCAGCATGCAAGGAAATGGATCCCCTGGTGCGGGAGGTGGCCGACGCCTACGAGGGCCGACTGATCGTCGTGCGGGCCGACATCGCCAGGTGCCCCGGCCCCGTACGGCGGTACGGCGTCACCGGCGCGCCCTCCTTCGTGCTGATCGATCGGGGCGAACCGGTGGCGGACAGGAGCGGTCCGATGTCCAGGGCAGCGCTGGGGGAGTTCCTGGACGCCCACCTGTGAGCAGGCCCCATACCGGCCGGCGAGGTTGTGCCCGCGGCGACCGGCCCGGGCGCCATCGTGGCCGCGGATGGACAACTCTTCACCGAAACCGGCGCGTGCCCTGGTGAGGTCCGGGTCCTCGCCCAAGGCGGCTACCCGTCGTGGCCGGAATTCCGCGCATCGAACGACGAGATCGAAGTGAACCTGGGCGCCGCGCGTCGGTGGCTCAGCCACCCCCGTGATCACGGCACGCCGGCGTCCAGCTCTCTCGCATCAGGACCTCACCACGATGCAACCGACATCACGAGTTCAAGTTCAGTAGCGGACGGGCCTTGAGCGACCGCGACTTCCGGGTGCTGATTGTCGACGCCGGTACTTGGTGCGGGGGAGCATCCGTCGTACCACAGTGCCGCTATGCCGCGCGATCATGTTGCGAAGCCTCACCGATTCTTGGGGTCCGCCCGTGCAACTGTCGTGCCATGCGCAGTGAGGCACTCGGACAACTCTGGGAGATCTCCTTCTACCGGCCTCGGTGACTTCGACCCGGAGCCGTACGAGTTCACCATTCCCCGTCACAGACGCAGAGGGCGAAGCGATGTCGTCCTCCACGCCGCCGCGCTCACCGACGGCGAGGTTGACTGGCCGGGCGAGCTGCCGGTCACCCCCCGTACGCCTGATATGGGGCCTCCTTGTCATGATTCTTTACGTGGTCGTCCCCTTCTCGGAGCGGGGGGCCTCCAGCCCGCGATCTCTGCTTGCGAAGTTCCGAGGCGTACCACGTGACGACGGAAGGTCTCTTCGTACACCTGGTATGAGCCTGATGGCACGGTGGGCCCGAGATCTGCTTCGGTTCGCTGTACCCGGCGCAAGATGTCTTGCAGGGCTGCGAGAAGCGGAAACATCGATTCGAGTCCACCGGCGTCGGCATGTGCGCCGGATTCGACCAGATCGAGCAGCACTTGGGCGGTCTCATGGGCGTCCCAACCCGCCCACCCCAGGACTGTGGCCGAGGACAGAGGGGAAAAGGGCGGCAGGTAGGAGGCGAAACGTTCATTGGGGACATCGTGCTTGCCGCGTTGTTGCCAGTAGGAGGGTTTGACGAAGTCTGCAGACGTGTAGCGAGGCGGCACGAAAAGGGTGGGGTCGGTCTGCTCCTGCCGGTCGGTTGTCCCGTCCCCTCCCTGACCCGACGCCCATTGGCGCTCCCACGCAGCTTCCCAGTCGCTCCTCTTCGCCAGGCCGGACTCCTTGTACCGGAGGGGTGGTGCCGCAGGCACGTGTGTGTCATTGAGCAGGCTCTGTACCACGTCCAAGACCCGCGTACCGGGTGAGTAACGTGCTGCGAGCATGACGAACTCCGCATCGGCCGCCAGGAAATTGGCCAACTGTTCCACGGTGCGTGCGACTGGGCGGTGCTCTTCGTCCGTCGTCTCGAACCAAAGGTCTGCTCTCTCGCACCGATCGAGCATCCGGTCCCGCAGGCCCACTCGGAGGAAATGGTGCCAGCCGGGGGTCGACCAACGGCGTTTGTGCTCCGGTTGCTCCAACAGCCGCAGAGAGGCGTGCTGTTCGATGGCTTCGATGCGACCTCGTACGAGGTTTCGATAGGCGGCCGGCCAATGCAGGGGGATCTCGGTCGTGGGGGTCGCTCCGTGACGTTCGAACCACGTCGTGGACACCAGGCCCTCCTGGGCCTTACGGGCCAGCACGATCTCGAACGCCCGCTCGCCCACCTTGAGCGGCGGTGGCTCGTCCAGCGGAGAGGCCAATTCGCAGTCATCGGTGAGCAATCCGTAGGACTCGTACACCCGCCAGTCGAGTTCCTCCTGCACGGCCACCATCCGGGAGCGGGTCGAGGCCCAACGGGATTCCGCGGAGTCGAGGAATTCTTGATCGAGAGGAATGCGCGTATCGGTGATCGATGATGACAGCTGCGTAAGGCTGGTCGCCATCGCATCGAGCGATGCGGCCTGTTCGAGAGGGAAGCAGGCGGGTAGAGGCAGGTCGCGCAGCCGCGTCGAGGTGAACTCAAAGATCCTTTCCCACGCCTCGCCGCCCCGGAGCTGGCCGATTCTCGGCTCCCCCTTGCTTTGGCTCATGTGCTTGAGCCAAAAACAAGCGGCCGAGCTGTTGAGCAAACCGAGCAATTCGAGGTGGTCGTTTTCCGAAGCTGACGGCGAAAGCTTCAGTACGGGTGCCGAGTTCAGCGGGACCAGAGGCTCTCTGAGTAGACTGAAATGAGGGTGGGTTGCCACCCAGGGGAAGACGATTGACCAATAATGTACGTTCTGGTTCGACGCAACCTGGTGCCAGTCGTACCAGGGCGCGGAGTTCTTGATGCCGGGACGTTCGACCAGCACCGACCAGTAGGGTCGCAGGCGTCGGTGATGTCCGGGGAAACGCGACAGATCAATGGCCTTGGGCCGTATGGAGTTCTCACCGGGTGCGCGGGGGTAGAACGCAGCGGATTCGCTGCGTACCGACCAGTCACGAATGCCTGACCCGGTCACGACCTGTACACAGGCTTCCTGCTCGGCCCGGGACCGTTTGAACGACCGGAGCGGAGCGCAGAAGATGTCATCGGATCCCGTAGCGGCTTGATAGCCAATCCGGGCAACGCGTTCACCGAGCCGTTCCCCCTGCTCCATCCGGCTTAGCACATCTCTGCTGGTCGGGTCCGTCAGGCTCCAGGGGAAGTGGGCCAGCTCGCTTCGGTACTGGAAGAAGGACCGGGCCCAGCGATCTTCGGTGGCAACGGACCTTCCTGACATGGCGCGCAGAGACTGCCACACGAGGCCGTCGCTCGGCACTTCCGGAAGTGCGGGCTCTCCCTCTTTGCTGACCACCAGGTACACAGGTACCTGCGGATCCGGTTCATGATTGCGGCCGCTGAGCACGACGGTCGGTGTGCCGTGCCCGGGGAGGTAGGCGCCAGAGGTGTCGATGATCCGGGAGACTTCGACTCTCGACAGCACATGCTCGATGAGGGGTCGACCGAATTCTCGTTTCATGAATGAGTTGGCCATCAGCAGACCCACATACCCGCTGTTCCTGCCTGTCGCCGCGAGTTCGAAGGCCCGCTCGGTGAAGGGTGCGGTGAGGGCGTACTTACCTCTGCAACTCACGTAGGCATCGTGGTACAGGGTGGAGAGCGACTTGTCCTTGACCGTGAGGTACGAGGGATTCGACACCACGGCGTGATAGGAAACGCGGCCGAGCAGGTCGTGCCGGCGCGAGTAGTCGGAGAACTCCCCCCTCGGGGAAATCCCAGAAGGTTCCTCCAGGGCGAGGTCCCCCACATGCGGAGCCCCCCGTCCCTGGAGGAGGGAGTCTCCCACCGCGACGACCACGGGTACGTCGGGGACTGTACTCAGACGCCGTTCACTGGTGGCATTCATGGCCGCTACCAGGAGGCGGAACCGCGCGACGCTCACCGCACACGGGTCGATGTCCACCCCGTGGACAGATCGCAGCGCCCGGGCGGCTCGCTGCCAGGGGCTCATGCCTGGCTCGGCGTCGGTCCACAGGTGGAAGAGGCGGCTGAAGAGGCTCAGCAGGAAGGTGCCGGATCCGCAGGCGGGGTCAACAGCCCGGAACCCTGGCAGACCGGACTCCGCGACCGCCGGTTCGACTGTGAGATCAAGGATCATGTCGGCCACGAAGTCCGGCGTCGCGACCAGTCCGTACGACTTCGTTGCCTGCTCGTCGAGGGCGACGTAAAGGTCCCGCAGGAATCGTGTATCGCGCGTGGCATCCGTGAAGTCGTGCTCAAGGGAGCCTTCAGGGGACCTGCGGAGCCAGAACGACCGGAGCGTTCGAAGAGCTTGGCTGCTGGGTGCGATCTTCCACAGGGGGTTGCTGCGCGGGCTGAGCACCTGCCCCATGACGGGCAGAGAGCGAACCCGTGCGAGCACGTCGAACACAGCCTCCCGGGCACGTTCATCTGAGAGGGGCGAGTCGTCCTTCGGTTCCTCAACGGCCAGAAGAGCGGAAGCATCGAGCATTCCGTTGTCCTCGCAGAACCTGATCATCGTCAGGGCCAGGAGCCAGGAGGCAGCCGCCCGGCCGATCTGCTCATCCCTCCATGAGTCCCAGGTCGCTGACGTCGTCCGTTCTTTCCTGGCACGTGCGTAATCGCTCTCAAGGACGGCAGCGGCGGCGCTCTCCTGCGCGCGCTCCCGCAGATCACTCCTCAGGCCCACCATCAGCCCTCGCAGGTCTCGGCAGAGGAGCTCGCTGGAGATCACTGGCAGCTTCCCGTTCAGTCGGCCCATGGCCGGTTCCCCTGGGGGCCGACCCGTTGCGGCGAGATTACCAGCGAGAGGGCACCGTAAATACTTGAGAGTGTTAGGTGAACCTTCTAGGCTCATGGTGCGGTGGTCGACTGGTTGCCGCGCTGGGCTGGATGATGCGTGGCGAGCGGGCGGGTGTGCCTGGGGCGGACGGTGCGTCGACGGGCGCATCGCGCCCTCCTGTCTGGCGGGCCTTGAGGGAGAGGTACTTCCATGAGTGGTGAAAGTCCGAGCGTGAGACGGCTTTGGCTGGCGTTAGTCGGCCTGTGTGCTGCCACCGGCGCCGTCGTCGCGTTCGCGGTCTATCGGGAGCTGGGGGAGGGGGCGGCGGCTTCACTGGCGGCCGGGGGTGTGACCTTCCTCGGGATCGGCAGTCTTGGTCTGGCTGTGTGCATGTTTCTCTCTGTGCGCGCAGACAATGCTTAGGAGTACACTCCATAGGAGTTCATTCCTAGGGAGTGCCTTCATGTCTGGTTCCAAGCGCCCGGCCAAGCCGACCCATGTCTTCGACCGGAGCGTCGAGTGGGATGCTCTCGCGGCCTTCGTGAGCCGACCGCTGCCGCACGCCATGCTCGGGATCGTCAGCGGCAGGCGGCGGATGGGAAAGACCTACTTGCTGCGCGCCCTGGTAGAGCAACAGGGGGGCTTCTATTTCGGTGCCACGGCGGCGACGGAGACGGAATCCCTGCGCCAGTTCTCCGCGGCTCTTGCCGACCACGTGGGTTCGCCGGTGCCGTTCTCTTTTGCCACCTGGGACGACGCAATTTCCTACCTGTTCGGGCTGGCCTCACCGCGAAGTTCTCAGGCGCCACTGCTTGTGGTCATCGATGAATTTCCGTACTTGGCGAAGACCGCTCCGGAGCTTCCGTCCGTAATCCAGAGGGAGGTCGACCGGTTTCAGGTTGAGCAGAGCCGGATGAGGCTTCTCCTGTGCGGGTCAGCGATGTCCGTCATGGGCGGACTGTTGGCGAGTACTGCACCCTTGCGAGGGCGCGCTCAACTGGAACTTGTCGTAAGGCCCTTCGGGTACCGGGCGGCCGCTGAATTCTGGGGGGTCGCCGACGACCCCGCGCTCGCGGCCCGTCTCCATGCCGTGGTTGGCGGCACACCTGCGTACCGCCGGCAGTTCCTCGCGGACGACGTCCCCACCAGGCTGGAGGAGTTCGACGACTGGATCTGCCGTACGGTCCTCTCGCCCTTCAGCCCTCTTTTCCGGGAAGCCCGGTACCTGCTTGCCGAGGAAGCGGACATCCGGGACACGGCCTTGTACCACTCGGTCCTTGCCGCGGTGGCCCAGGGGAACTCCACACGGGGAGGGATCGCCGAGTACATCGGCCGTAAGTCGGTGGACATCTCACACCCCCTCCACGTTCTGGAGGACAGTCACCTTCTGGCACGGGAAGCGGACGTCTTTCGAGCCGGGAAGTCCCAGTACAGAATCACCGAGCCGCTGATCAATTTCTACGAGGCGGTGATGCGGCCTGCCTGGGCGCGACTGGAAAGCGGACAGGCGCGAGAGGTGTGGGCGCAGTCCGCGGAACGCTTCGCGGCGCAGGTGGCCGGACCGCACTTCGAAACGGTGTGTCGTGAGTACATACTCGGGCCGGGCCGGGCCCTGCTCCGGTCCTCCTTGGGGGAGGTGGGCGGTGGCGTGGTGACGGACCCCGTGGCAAGGCGCCAGACGCAGATCGACGTGGCCGTGGTGGAACCCGGGTCCGGGGGCAGTAAGCAAGCGGTCCACCTGCTGGGAGAAGCGAAGTGGGGCACCGTCATGGGGCTGAGCCACCTGGAGAGGCTGGCTCGGGCACGAGAAGTTCTCACCGCGCGGGGTATGGACACCAGTCGATGTCAGTTGGCCTGCTTTAGCGCAAACGGCTTCAGCGACTCGTTGCGACGTGAGGTGTCACGTGGAGCACAAGGTGAGGACGGCGTGCTGCTCATCGGTCCCGACGAACTCTACGGCGGGGCGTTTCGTGCCCCGCTCCATTGACCGAGCGCCAGGCGCGGAGCGGGCATGCGGTGTGAGGTTCCCTCGAGATGCGGAAGATGGTGACAGAGGGTCAGATGGTTCTCATGAGAGGAACATCGACCATGGCTGCCCCCAGGAAATACTCGCTGGAGTTGCGTGAGCGTGCGGTGTGGATGTATCGCACCTCGGATCCGAAGCCGCAGATCAAGAAGCTGGCCGTCGACCTCGGCGTGCATCCGGAGGCCCTGCGGGGCTGGATCCGCCAG